>JBMTIN010000024.1:0-12627 GCA_049437345.1 Candidatus Marinamargulisbacteria bacterium | reverse complement strand
TATGAATCCATTCGGACAATGATTGGCCCTTTCCCATGGGGTTATTCTTTTTTTAATGCAGCGCCATGTGATTTAAATAATAAAAATAATCAATAACATAGGGACGGTAGCGATGAATACTGGCTTCAAGAGATTGGCCGAGCCACCGCAATTGTCGAATGAGTGGTTGTTTAAAAATAAGGGATGATTTTTTTTGCCAATAGAGGGTTTGAGTTTCGTATTGACGAATTTTTTGCATCAGTTGATGGTACTTTTGGTTAAATTCAAGGCGCTGTGGCGACGGCAGGTGACGGGCCGTTGTCAGGATGGTTTGAATGGTTGAGTCGGTTTTAACTAAGTGACGAATATCCGGCGAACTAGAAACAATATGTCGTAATATTTCTTTGTAAATATTGTGATACAGTGAGAGGTAAGTATCAGATCTGGGGACAGACAGTGGTGTGTGTGGCACAATATCGGGGGTAATTGATGTGATTGTGGGATCATTGGATGTGGGGGGCGATGGTTTGGGAGGATGGGCCAGTTTGGCATAGCAACGATCCAATAATTCTTGTGAAAATCGTGCCATAAAGGGCGCATGAAATGCCGTGGTTAACGCTTCGATATCGGTTTGTAGTTGATGAGTGTAATGACTGAGTTTTTGATCGCTATGATTGGTATGCAGGCGGTGTTGCCAACCATTTTTACCCATTATTTTAGTGGAAATAATTTCTTGGTTGACTTTAGAATGAAGCAATGTTCGAATTGCAATGGCCAATTCGCGACGCTGGGTTTTTTTAATGTTATGTACCCACATGGTGAGATTTTTTCTTAGGCTTGGTATTTGAATCATTGGGGTATCAATGTAATCGAATAGGGCGTTCGTTAGCCATTGATTCAGCGTGGTCCATACGGAGGGGTGTTGGGGCGTTATATCGGTAATGAGTTTTTGTTTGAATGTGGCGATACATGCGTTAATTGCCGGGTTGATGGTTTGATATATCTCTAAATCTTGAAGGGCGCTTAATAATAACGCATGTGTACCGGGTTCAATATAAATGATATATTTTTTTTGAGGTGTGGCGGTTATATCATCAAATGATATTGGTTGAGAACCGATGACGGGGGGAGATTCAAGACAATGGCTTAAGATGGTTTTAATTAATTGTTGATATTTTAGAATAATGGGCCATTCATTCGGATGTATTTTTTGACACATGTCCATGAATTGATGACGTTTAAAATAGACCGATGGGTTCTTTTTGAACAAGGCGCGTGTCATAAAATACTTATCGATAAAACGTATTAATTTATAAGTTTCATTTGCCAGTGTATTTTGTACTTAACCAGTGTTAGTATAGTACGAGATGTATCCGTTTTATTTTGTATCTCTATTGGTTTGTGTGAGCATGTTGTTTTTTTCCATTATATTGACTCGGCGCAGTTTTATGAGTCTTTTAATTGTTGCAATCAATATGCTTTTTTGTGTTCAATATAGTGCATTTTGTGTTCAATCGGGTGTGGTGAGTGTTCGTTTTCCATGGGTATTGGCATGTCTTATGTTAGTGAATATTACGCTTTGTTTTTGGCAACGGTATTGGCTTCGAGGCATGGCCTCACGGGTGCATAATGGTGTATTTTTTGGCCTGGTTATTATGGGCTGTCTCATGTTGGGCGATATATTTAATAACGAGGGGAACAATTTACCTGTGTGGGTGGTTCCAACAGTCCTATGGGGGCATTTAATTTTATTGCCGGTGGCGGCCAGCTTTCAGTGTTGGTTATCAGTGAAGTATCAGCGGTTGCAATGGCCGCCATATTTAAAATATGGTGGTTTATTGATCATTTTTTGGGGGATTCCGGTCAGTATTTTTTATGTGGGGCTATATGGTGCTTTTAAGTTTCAACGTCTGATATTTTTATGCTTTTTTATATTGATTTATATTATATCTATTCGACTATTTTACGATTATTTTAAGTTTCGGTGGAGAGACTATAAAGTTAGTTTATTAAATCAAAAAATGATAGCATTTCATCATTTTTCAGATCAAATGAGGACGGCAAAATCGTTTTCTCATATTTTAAATGCATATTCAATGCTTCAACATTCATTCGATGGCTTGGCATGGTGTGCATCCTTTAAGCATCCAGAAAAGAAAACCGTGATGTTTGGTCGTCAATTAAGTGACGAAACAATGGCGCGGTATGAGGCACAGTTTCAGGTGGGTGTTCCGGCGGTTCAAATTTGTCTTAAAAAATCCACCAGTGAACTTCAAATCAATTTAAGTAATGATCGTCGAGTGTATGGGTGGGTTGTATTTTTTTTTCCACACTATTGGGACATGTGGTTGTATTTAACACGCCCCTTATGGCGTGGTTTGGTGGGACATACGCTTCAGGCGATTCGTCGTGTCTATTCACATGATCGTGTGAATACAAAAATTAAACACATGGCCAATGTGAATGAGTTTATTTCTCGGCTATCATTATCTTCAGAAGGGTTATTGACCCATGACATATTGCTTCAACTAAAGCAGGTAACGGGGGTGGCCCATTTGATTTTACCGTCGTTTTTATCGTTTTCACAATTTAAAGAAGTATCCACCGTATACGTGCCAAAATATTTGAGGGATCAGCTATCTTCGGTTCAACTAGAGCACCTAGTATCGTATCCATTTAGTCCAGTTTTTTTGGGAATCGATGATCCAACATTACCAAAAGAACTTCATACGGTATTGGTATCCTATAAAATGAAGGGATGCTATATTCTGCCCATTGCCAATGAAAAGGTAATGGTGGGGTACTATATTGGATTAACCCCAAGTTCAGAAATGACACTTGATTTATCGTTAATTGGGATTTTAAATAATCAAGTTTCCTCGTTTATTTATCGCATGGTGACACGTCGTCAAATTGAATCAACCAAACATTTTTACCAAAGTATAATTGATCATTTGTCGTCCATGATTATTGTTTTAGATGCTCAGAATACAATTATATTTACCAACAAATTAGTCGTATCTTTTTTTGAAAGAACGTATGATACGATGTCTGATCTGATTAGTGATTATCCGGTTTTATCAACGATTGTATCGTCGGAGGAGCCCATCATGCCAATGAATGTTCAGTTAAAAGAACAGCATTTTAAAGTATCTCTGCGAACAATTGATGTGAATCGAACGGTCATTTTCTTAACCGATGTGACGGAATTGGTTACAATGCAACAGACGATTACAAAGTCAGAAAAATTAAAAGGCATGGGGACCTTTGTGGCCGGTGTGGCACATGAAATTAAAAACCCTTTAGTTGCAGTTAAAACATTTACAGATTTAGTATCAAAAGACTGGTCCAATGAATCATTGCGAATAAAGTGTATGGAAATTGTGACGCCTCAATTGCATCGAATTCGTGAATTGGGCAAATCACTGGAGCATTTTGGGCAACATCATGTCGAAACTTTTCAGCCACTGAACGTATCAAATTTATTAAATGAGATTCAAGAATTATTAATGGCGAAGCGTTCTCGAAAAAATATTGAGGTTGTCATTCGTACGGTGCCCAATTTAATGGTGCTTGCGAGCCAAGACCTATTAACCCAGGTGATTATTAATCTATTTTTAAATGCATTAGACGCCGTTGAAAATGTAAAAAAACCCAGTATTCATTTATCCCTTAATATTCAAGATAGTCACTATTTAATATTAGATATTCAAGATAATGGGCGTGGTATTCCAATCGATAAACAACCATTTTTATTTGATCCATTTTTTACGACCAAGGATGATGGCACTGGGTTAGGGTTAAGTATTGTGCATCAAATTATATTGGATCATCAGGGGAGCATTGAGTTATTAAAAAGCAGTGATCAAGGCACCACATTTCGCATTCTATTGCCACAATTAACATCGACAAAACCATTAAGAAAGGCAATTAATGTTATTTAATCTTATTGTTTTAGTTATTATTTCATCGATTTTTTTGTCGTCGCAATTATTTAAACGTAGAGCACTAATCCTTTGTGGGATATGTTCGGCCATGATTGGTGCTATTTTTTGGTGGGGGCATTATATGATGGCGGCGCCTGATATGGACCATTCCATGGTTCTATTATGCAATTACCCACCATTGCCGCTGGTAATATTTTTAGCGTTGTATCGTGATTGGCGTTTCAAGGTTCATTGGCATAAAATCACGGCGCTAATAGGCATAAGTGGATACACGTTGATTTGTTTTTTTAATTTAGTCTGGATGTATGCCTTTGAGTGGTCAATATTAAATGAATGGGTGGGGCTTTTGGCCAATACACTGGTATTTGGTGGTTGTATGTGGCTGATATTAACTCATAAATCAGTATGCTTATGGCCACAATTTAATTGGGGGTTTCGGACAGAGACCCTATGTTTGGTTGCGTCATACCTGGCGTTTACAGGCGTATTTTTAAGCGCGAGTGACCGACTGATAGATTATTTCCCGATTATTTTTAGTATGTTATACATATGCTACTTAGGCCCATATTTGGTTCGTTCTCCCCTTCAAACCGTACAATTGTATTTGCAGGCCATTGTGTGGTCGAGCACCGTGTTGGGCATTAGTCTTCTTGTGGTTCGAGTGGGGCCATTTTTAGCCGGGGAAAACATTTCTTTTTTAGTTATTATTTTAGGGCTTGGTATTACACCGGTGGTACTAATAGGGGTATTAACAGGGGTTCAATGGTTAACAACATGGTTGATTAGTCGGCCTCCGTTTTCAATGATCAATGTCCCTGTTTATGATTTTATATTAAATCGAATGACACATGTTCGAACACTTCAAGATTTTAGCCATATTCTGTCAAAAAATTTTTTATTTCGATTAAAATCACATCATCTGTATGTTTGGGATGTCCACCATTCAAATATGACCGGTCTTTTGCCCAACATGCCCTCATTATCGTTTGAGATTGTATCATTTATCCAATATTTGAATCGGATTCATTTGGATGATTTGGTTCATTTAATGAAAAAGTATGAGCATACAATTTTTCATAAGAATATTCATTTGTTGGCTCAGTTTATGTATGACAATGATATTATTCAAGTTCAACTATTGCAGCATGAAAATAATATTGTTGGAATGATGGCGGTGGTTACTACGGACGGCCGAAAAGAAATATTATTTTCTGATCAGGAACGTTTGTTATGCATTGGAAATAAAATTGCGAGTGCTCTTTCCGGAATTAATGCATTTCAGCGATTGGTTAATTATCAGTCACTATTAAAGCGTGTGAATATTGCGGTTCGGCAGCTCAATTCAAATAAATGCATAACCAAAAATCGTCAGTTAGCGCAAGATACCTTATTAAGTATAATGCCTGAAATTGGGTCGTATTTGTTTCTTAATTGTGATCAATCGTCGCAATTTTATAAGTGTGACCATGCGTTTAATTTAAGTTCCGACCATTTGAATATTAAGTTACATGTGTCGGTCTTGGCACATCATTTGCATGAAAATACATCGTGTAAATTTGATTTTAATAATGATAAAACGCCCCTAGAGTTAAAGTCGATAATGAAATTGGCAAATAGTTCATTTTCATTGGCTATTCGTGTCGATGACTCGGAAAATAGTTCGGTTATTATTTTATTCTTTAGTTCTCCTGTTGACATGCTTGATTATCGTATTGCATTTTGTCAGTTTTTTTTAAGGCAATTTGAAATTTTTAATGAGTATCAATACAGTTGTCGGTACTTGCTTGATTTAGAGGCATTTTTAAAATCCCTTTTAGATCAATTACCCACCGCAATTATGGTCGTAAATCCAAATCAAGCCGTGTCATACTTTAATGCCAAGATGATGGCATATTTGCCGAGGATGGATGAGGACGAATTACCCTTAGTGGGGTTATTGGGATTAGCGGCACCGATTACAAATATAATTTCGTATGTGCAACGGTATCGATCACATCAGGTAAGTAAAATAGATATTGAGTATCAGGGGGTACCGACATTGCACCGACTTATGGGGTTTGGGGTATCTTTTGAATATGACTGGATGACGGTGATTGTATTAACGGACATTCAACAATCCAAAGATTTAATTGATCAAATGAATCAAACGCATCGATTGGCCATGATGAGCCGTATGTCGAAGGGGGTGTCGTATGAATTAGTTTCGCCGGTGAAACAACTTCTTACGGGGTTAAGTCGGTTACCTTCAGAGTGGCATCAGAGTGCGTTTCAGGATCACTTTGTTGAATTTGTGTTGCCTCAGATTGATCGAATTAATTTGCTTTGTCAGTCACTTCTTCGATTAAGTCGCTCTAATATGGAGGCTCTGGATGCGGTGTTTATTCCCGATATTTTAAATCGTGTTTGGCGTATGATTGGTCACGATTTACATGTGTCAAAACATAAAATTTATGTCACGTATATTGATCAGAAAACCGTATTTATTGATCAAATAATGCTATTGCAAGCCGTAATGAATTTAATTCTTTTTTCACTGAACTCTATTGAGACGGATCGGGGGTATTTATTTATTGAAATCCATGTTCAGCCCACGCGTGAATTGGTCATTAAGGTGGGAATGAGCCATGTTCAACCATTTATTAATATGACCAAAGCCGATATAAATAATCATTTGGAGTTGGTGGTGGTCAATCAAATTGTGATTAATCAGAATGGTTCTTTAGCCATTCACGACCAGCTTCCCATGCGATACTTCGAGGTTCGGTTGCCCGTCAAAATTTTTAATGAGCCGGATACCAATGATCGCGTTGCGCTAGTTGCGCCGGGGTTGGCGACGCAGTCGTCGTAAGTTGAAGACTTTGAATGGTGGGGGCGTATCGGTGATCCTCTTTTTGAATAATAAAGTGTTCGGCATTTAAAAATAACCGAATGGTGCCCTTGGCATCGTGGGCTTCCGCCACACTTGTAAATTCATGGCCCAGGGCATTGATATAGGTGTCGTGAATGGCCACGACTTGTAAGGTGATATTTTGGGTGCTAATGGCTGAAAATGGTCCTGATAATTGACGGTTGTGGCTCAGTGGTAATGGGAGATAGGTGGTATTGTCATCCACGTGTTGGTAACCCCCGGTGGGTTGTTTTTTTATATGAGTGGTCAGTGTTTGGGATTGGGTCTGAATGATGACGGTTTCTTCTATTTTGGTGACACCCGGGCTATTTTTCCACACGGTTCTAATCGTCATGTTATTGGTGCCAATCGCTTGTTGATTGACTAAAATAGTGTAGGTACGGTTGATTTCATCATTGCCCGTATGAATTGTAATATCGGGGATACTGGTGGTTGGCAATGGCGATGTGGATTGCCCGCATCCGGTGGTAAGCAGTATGGCAATGCTAAAAGTGAGCCCGTACAGACACCGAAATCGGTTCATAATGCACCTCCTGACGGAATTGAACATGGTGGTCGTTCAAATAGGTATAGGCCACTTTGTGGGGCCAGGTTTGCCATATTTTTGCAACGGAGACGACCCAATGATCCATAAATTTTAGCGATAACCCCAATCGATAAAATACATGGTTTTGAATCGATTCTGTATAGTTTTTAATCAGCGGTTTGCCGTGAATCCCCGTCGTTGACTCAATAGTATTTACGTGGTTTGCATCCAATACCTGATTCCCGTAAAAGGCATACCCCACGCCAGCAAATAGGGTCAGACGGCGTTGGGGTTGCCACTGGGTGTTGATACTCATGGGAATACTCCAAACGGTTTGACGGGATATCACGGGGCCATCGTGACGGTTGTGGATCGTACTGGCGGTGGCCATATCCAAATAATGAATGCCCAATTGAATGGCCGTTTGATGGTGTGCTAATTGCGTAACAAACCCCGTATTTAATTGAACAAACGGTGTCTGACTGGGATTCATATAGACCAGCCCAAATTCAATGGCATGCGCCCATACCGTTAAAAAAAACAACCAAACCAAGTTGGGGGTCATATGGTGGTTTGAATGGTTTTATGGAAAGATTTTGATAGCCGATAAAAATTAATGCGTGGATCATGGTGAGGGGATGGTATTTTTTTACGGGTATCCGAAGGTTCTTTGTCCCTTTGTTGGACGGGTGCTTGAATTAAATTAGCTAAGTAATGGGTCGATAACGCCACTTGGGCGTTTTTTTTGGGTGGTTTTTTTGATTTGGGGGTGGTTGAGACAGGGGGCGCCATTTGGGTGGGTTCGGTGGCAATATCCACCAGTGATCGGGGTTGCTCAGAGTACATGGGATCCGCATGGGAATCTCGAATACTTTCAACATAATGTTGAATCGATTGACTCGCCAAAACAATGGGTTTGGATTGAAATGTGAATGAAGGGTCACGTTTAGACGGTTTAAAGTGTGTTTCAAATAATCGGGTTAATTTAGCCAATTGCATTTTAATGGTTGGGTGGTTGCCAATTTGACAATGTTGAATTAATCCAAATAATTGCAACAGTTTAATTCGTGCCCCTTTTTCAGATAATGCTCCCCCAGAAATTTGATGGATCAGTGTTTGAATTAAATGATCTATAAATGAGACAAGCTTTTTTAGTTCTTGCATTTCGTTAATGCGGGTGGCATTGATGACACGGTCAATATGCTGAAATAACGCATGTTGAGACGCATCGTGTATTGATTCGATGGTCATATTTCCTCCAAAAATTAAATTGCTTGGGAGCAATATAATTATCGGTGCAAAAAATAAAGATCTTTAATTCTAAATTTATACGGCGTGTCGATTAGTGGTGTGTCATAATGACGATGCCGTGGTGCCGCCGCCAATGTATCGAATAATTTCAATCCTATCATCGGCCTGGAGGGCTTGGTGGTATTGGTCATTTTGCAATACCTGACCATTATGCTCAACAATCACGTGCAACGGATCAAACGATAATGAAGTAATTAAGTCGACAACCGTGTGGGCGTTAGTTATTGTGGCGGTGCCATTTAAGATGACGGTTATCGAACCCATCGAATGCGACTAAATGGCCAATATATAAACAATGCCTCCCCAATAATTTGGGATTCTGGGACAAATCCCCAGACCCGTGAATCGGCGGAATTGGGTCGGTTGTCGCCCAACATAAAGTAATGTTTGGCCGGGACGATAATGGGGGGCATGGTGGCGTAGTCCCGGCGAATGGTCACGCCTGGAATCACCAATAATTTTTGGTTAATGTACACCATTCCCCGTCGAATTTCGACGCTGTCGCCGGGCAATCCAATGACTCGTTTAACATATTGCTTACCATCGTTATAAGGGGAGTGAAACAACATAATATCGCCACGTGAAGGGGCATTAAAATGGTATACCAACTTGTTAACAATTAATCGGTCAGCGAATTGTGTTTGGGTGGCGGATTGCAATGTCGGAATCATGGATCCAGAAAATACAAGTGACGACTGAATAACAAATTGCCGTAACACCAACGCAATAACCAATGCGCCAAGCAACATTTCCAGCCATTGAACTATGGCCCCGAGCGTTGGACGTGTTTGACGTAAGTTGATTTTAAACTGTTTCCACTGGTTGATTTTAACCTTGATTGAACGGATCATTTAGGTCAGAATACCATTAGTTAATTTTTTTTGGAACAAATAATGGCGTTAAAATTCTCAAAATACCACGGATACGGCAATGACTTTATATGTATTGATGCGCGCAAGGAATCTCGCGATTGGGCTTTATTGGCGCAAGACGTGTGTCGTCGTGGGTTTGGGGTGGGGGCCAATGGCTTGTTGATTGCGACGGAATCCACCGTGGCAGATATCCAAATGACCGTATTTAATGCCGATGGATCGATTCCTGAAATGTGTGGCAATGGGCTTCGTTGTTTTGCGGCTTACGTGAATCATGAGGGCATTGTTCAAAACCATGTGATGACGGTTGAAACAGGGGCTGGTGTATTGCCCCTGACGCTGTCTAATGTAGATGCGCTGGGGTGCACGGTGTCTGTGGGGATGGGGGTGGCAGCCACACAAGAGAAATTGCCCACCAACGATTTTATCTTAACTACGCAGGGGTTGTCGCATGAATTAATGCTCGATGGTCACACCCATGTGTTTGTTCCCGTTAGCATGGGGAATCCACATGCCGTGATATTTGTTGATGATGTGTCGACGGTGGATCTTAAGCGCTGGGGACCAATGATCGAGAATCATCCCATGTTTCCTCATCGGGTGAATGTGGAGTTTGTTCAAAAAGTGAGCTCAAACGAGCTGATAATGCGGGTTTGGGAACGAGGTGTTGGGGAAACCAATGCCTGTGGTACCGGAGCCTGTGCGGTGGTGGTCGCCGGGGCGTTATTGCGGCACAGCGATGCATCGGCCAAGGTTCAAATGCCCGGCGGTACGTTACAGATTGCGTTTGATCCATCCACACATACCATTCAAATGACGGGGCCCGCCACGGCGGTATATCATGCCGAATTAATCATTTAGTTTCACAGTCTGGGGACGATTATGTCATAATAAATCCAAAAATGTTGTAATTAAGGATTTAAACGTGCGATTTATTTTATTATTCATTTGGATGGTTGGTTTTCCGGTAATGGCATTGACCGGTTTGGATGTAATGACCAAGGTACAAGATGAAGCTCAAAAGAAAACCACCCGAAAGGCCGTGGTAGATATGCGAATTTACGATAAAAAAGACCGTGAGCGGACCCGTTATTTTAACTATTGGACAAAACACACCGATGGCGACGAAAAACGTTTGATTAAATTTTTTCGACCTAAAAATGTCAAAGGGACAGCATTATTAACCCGTTCTGTATCGGGTCATGATGATAAAATTCAGTGGGTATATTTGCCCGCGGTAAAGTCACTGAAGCAATTAACGTCGTCCGATAAAAATAAAAGTTTTATGGGGAGTGATTTTACATATTCTGATATTGCCGGGCGAAAACTCACGCAGGATCGCCATACACTTGTGAAAGAAACGGACACACATTATTTTATTGAAAGTCAACCCGTGAATCCGGACGGATCCTACTCTAAAATACGGTACGTTATTAGTCGTTCGTTTAATGTCATTACCAAGGCTATTTTTTATGATTTGAAAGGCGTTAAGTTGAAAACGTTAACCAATACTAAGGTGTCCACAATTAATGGTGTGAACATTGTTATGAATTCAGAGATGGTCAATCATCAAACACAGGGAAAAACATATTTAACTGTACAGTCAATGACTGTGGGCGATAAAATTAATGACGATTTATTGTCAATTAAAGGATTAAAGATACGATAATAATGTATCGATCCTTCATTGGTTGTTTATTAATATTGGTATCTCTAGGTGTCATGGGCAGTGACGATGACTGGGGTGATATTGAACCCCTTCAAGCCGTGTCCAATCAACCACAAGAAAAAACACTGACGAACTATTGGGATGAACATGTGTATGGTGGTGTGGCGGGGATGATTTCATTTGGAGCCAATCATTTGCGGTTGGCGTCCGAGGTGAAATTGGGTATTAGTGATCATTGGAAAGTCTTTAAATGGGTGCTCGAAGGCGCACATCGTCAAAACCGTATTAAAACACAATATACTCAAGGCGATATAACTGGAACCGCAATACTAAAAAATGAAACGTTTGGGTTTCGACAGGCGTATGTGGATATTTATCCAATTCAGAATGTTACATTATCTTTGGGTAAACAAACCATTGTATGGGGCCAATTGGACACTTTTTCACCGGTGGATTTTTTATTGCCTATCGATGTGAACCCCACCGGTTTTTCTTTGATTAAAGCCGACAATCGCATGCCCCAGACCACCGCACAAATTGTGGTGTACCCATTACCAAATCTTGAATTAACCGCGTATTATTTTCCCTATTTTGAGGAGAGTGCCTTATTTAAATTGCTGGATCTTACCACGAATTATGTATCCTATGATAATAAAAAGTACTACACTCAAAAAATTATACCATCAGGAAGTGAGCAGTCATCGTATGCGGCTCGTGCGGTTTGGTATTCATCTTCCGCAACGGTGGGCATCACGTATTATCAAGGATTCAATAATGTGTTTCCTGAATTTCGATCCAAATATTTGGGGCAGACCACAAATTCAGACAACAAGACAAGCCATGAGTATTGGGATGAATATGGGTATTATCCTAAAAAAGGGGTGGGGGCCGAGGTCAGTATTCCTTTGGGGCAGTTGGCATTGAAAGCCGAGGCATCCGTGGCCAATGCATTTCATTATTTATCGTACGCGGAAACTCAAAACACAGATCTTATTAAGGCCATTAATCAGGAAAATGACGGGTATAATACCATTCCCGTATATCAGGGCTTTTTTGCGTTGGGTATTGATGCTGATTTTGATCATTGGTTTTATAATGCGTATTTAATAAATATTACTATATTTAAAAATCCGGCTAAAAATGATGTTTGGGATGCGTATGCGTCGGTGTATGGTGAGCCCAAATTTAGGTCATTTCCAGTATTTCCAACATTAAATATCGGTCGTTATATTGGCCATGAAAAAAAAGGGGCCTATGGCGTTGCGGCGGGGTATTTTACCGGGTCATTGGGGGCATTTGTTTATGTTTCAAACCAAATTAATGAATCATTGAGTTGGGGGATATCCGGAGATATCGGTTTTAACTTTTCAGATTTATCATTACTAATTGCGCAATCCGAAGACAGTGATGATAGC
>JBMTIN010000023.1:0-12791 GCA_049437345.1 Candidatus Marinamargulisbacteria bacterium | reverse complement strand
AAATCGGACGACTTAACCCATGGAATTTTTTGATTGCACTTACCCAAAGGCTCAAACCAATTTAGATATCGATGAATATTTGCTGAAATGCGTGGATAAGGGCCGTGCACAACAGGGCATATGTCGCATTTGGGAATCCCCCTCCCCTTTCGTGGTACTGGGGTTATCCAAGAAAGTTGCGGACGATGTTAATGCCGTCGCCTGTCGTGATGATAATATCCCCATTTTACGCCGGTGTACGGGAGGCGGCACTGTTCTTCAGGGGCCCGGTTGCTTCAATTACGCATTTATTTACCCCAAAACACACCACCCTGCCCTGGCTGCCATCGATACAACCACACGCTACATTCTTGGCCAGGTAAAAGAGGCATTATCGTCCACTATTCCCGATATAAAACATCAAGGGATTTCGGACTTAACACTCAATAACTTAAAATTTTCGGGCAATGCACAACGCCGACTCAAGCACGCCGTCTTATTTCATGGCACTATTTTATACGACTTTGATTTAACACTGATTCCCCGATACTTAACAAATCCGCCCGTACAACCCGCGTATCGAAACCGTCGCCCTCACCACGAGTTTATTCAAAATATTCCCATCACATCCCCCAAATTGCGGGATCTTTTTTTATCGTTGACGAAGGGCGACATCACGCATTAACTTTTTGTCGCCAGTGCGTCACCAACACATCGTCATCCCATGGCGATGCCAAATACCGATAATTTGACGTCTTTATGTTTGTGTGGCCGGCCACTTTATACTCATCTAATTTATACGTCGCATCACGAATGGCCGTCAGCGTAATAGGGTGCGGTAAACCACACTCTTTGGCCCCCACGGGATGGTCTTGTAATCGATTTAATCGGTTCAAAAATAAGGTCACACGTTCTCGTTCATAATAATCCCATTGATCGCTTATGATGCCATAATGGGGACGATCGGCATCCAATTCAGGGGTTTTTAATTGTGAATTAAACTCAAATACTTGATTGTAGAAATCCAGCGGTCGTTGCATCTGCCAAGACGCTAAACTGATATCTTCGGCGGGGCGTTTGTCATTCTTATATTCAATAAGTTCATCGTCCATGGTTGGATGAGAAAATTTAGTCGATAAAAAAGGCACCCACCGAAATATCTTTCGAAAGCTAAACGCATATGCCACACCGGCCCGTGGTTTCAAATTAAATTTTGACAAGTCATTGGCAACAACGGTCTTTATTTTAGATGCATCCGCTCCTTCATTTAATGCCGTGATTATTAAATCCAAATGTGTCATTATCCAACATTTGATGCAGGGCCTCTTGCATCACCGACGACGCATCTTTCCCAATATCTAACAATAACGTCTTGGCCAACTCATACGCCTCCGGACATGTTGTTTTCATTAAATACAATGTATCTTTATAATCCAAATCACGGTACTGATGATTTAAAAAATAAGCATCCCTTTCATCCGAGTAAACGGTCATTCCAGTAACCCCGATGGCCATTCCTGGAATCACATATTTTGCAACATGCATAAATCCCGATGATACGGCACCTAAAAAAGCCCCCAGTTTTTCGGAAAATGTCATGGCCATACCGCCCATAGAGAATCCGGAGATCCACAATAGTTGGCCATACCGAAATCCCCCGTGACCTTGTTTTTTATACCCCTGCGATCCCGCCACCGCACCCGTCATGTGTTCTTTATTCTTCACATATTTGGCCCGTATCTTACTGACATTATTATTAATCGAAAATAAATTATTTTTACGACGATACCGTGTTGTCATTTTTCCCAGTGATCCGATGGTATGAAAAATGCCGCCCAATAATGGTATAAAAAAAGAAACTACTCCTCCCAGCATATGCATGACTTCCGATACTTTTCGCGTCTGATCCCGATTGGGAAGAATATTCGTCAGTACCCCCGGGGTCTGATTTCCCCCCTTTAATGATACCGGTCGACCAACCATCATGATCCAAGATAGATATCGGCCACGACCCCATTGTTTAACCTTTGATATCAAACGCCCCCCAGCCGTTGATGCCATCCGATGACTGATACGAGATAACCATGATGGGGATTTCTTCACGACGGCGACATTTGCCTGAGCTATTGAATGTATATGATCATGATGTTCCTGAAAATTATCCAATATTTCTTTTGGAATGGCCTTATTATTTGTTTGAATCCTTTTGGGTTTTTTTTGATTCACATGTATTAATGTCCCAATGGCCTGATGATGTTTCTTTAGTAATTTATTTGGGGTTGCATGTTCCCAAAAATCATCGGAATGCCCAAATTCAGCCTTCCGATGATATGGTTCATAGGCCTGTGTTTTGGGTTGAGACACCGACCCCGATTTCTGATAATAATAAATTTTATTATGCCCTTTGGTCCACTCTGTAACATTAAATTGGTCATTGGTATCTACCGTCATATGGGGGACATCCATCGTGGTATCAGCCCCTAAAATTTGACCTTTATACCCAGCATTTTCCAATGATTCGAACACCTTCACATCGGTTAAATTTCGTTCTCGTAACCGTTCAATCAATGCCTGATAGCGAGATTTATCCGCCGGAGCCCATTTCCGCTCTCCCGATTCAATTGGATCCTTATATTCAGATGTTGTGGCCCCATATAATTCTTTCGCTACCTGATGCAGTAGCTTTTCAGATGTTGTGGCCATTGTAACCGATAATTTACTATTATTGTTCATTGTGTCCCTCCATTATTCAAATATATAACCGATTCCTGTTTTAGGAATCACTTCAAAAAACAAAATAGCACTAAAAATAATGTTTGTAAATAACTTTTTAGTAAAAATTTAATATTTATTTATTTTTTTACTAATTATTACTCTTTAAGTAATTGCTTTATTTGAGGGTTATTTAATCGTGCGGCCAAATACTCATGTGCAAAATATGATAACGAACGCCCCACCACCGACGATATATCCGAAAATAAAAATATAGCCAAAGAAACGGGTAGCGATGGACTCCACCATTCAGGAGACATTGTCACTCGATGATTAATTGCAACCGTACGACATCGACAATAATGTGGCCCAATGACCAAGACCCCCTCGACAGGACCGGTTATGCGATACTCGCCATTCAATACCACCATGCTCATATTTTCAGCAAATAAAATACCATATTCGTACTTTTTCTCGTATGTATTATTAACAGAAATTCCTGACGGTGATTTTAAATCACTCAAACATAACTGAGAAGGTTGGACACGAATGGATTGTCCGTTTTTTTTTTCTTTAGCATCCGTTGGTTGAGTGTTGTTTATTATTATTTTTCCCATGAGAGCTAGTGTAACTTATTTTATTTTTTTTTAAAATTAAGCGTATAGAGTCATTGAAAAAATGGCTCAGATTCGGTACTATTTTAGGCATGATACATTTTGAACCACGAACATCCATTGAACAAGTTGAAGAAAGCGCTAGTTTTGCACCAAAATTTGATGAGAATGGCCTGATTCCGGTGATTACCACCGATGCAACATCGGGAGAGGTCCTGATGCAAGGGTATATGAACCGTGAAGCATTATCCAAGACAATCTCACTCGGTGAAGCCGTTTATTTTTCACGATCTCGACAACAATTATGGCATAAGGGTAAAACCAGTGGCTTGGTTCAAACCATTCGTGAAATTCGCATTGACGATGACCAAGATTGCATTTGGTTACGTGTTGCCGTTCACGGCGGGGCCAGCTGTCACGTTGGTTACCGATCTTGTTTTTACCGCTCCATTCCCTTTGGCCCACAGGCTAACGCACCGATATCACTTACTTTTACGGAGACCGAAAAAGTCTTTGATCCCACCGATGTTTATGGCGATGCGCCCAATCCCACACAACTCTAATGACACTAGTCAGTTTATCCATTATTCAAGCGATATGCACTTGGGTTTTGATGGGCCTTATATGGACCATTCAGTGGGTGCATTACCCTATGTTTTCATTTTTTAACACCACCACGCCCATGGCGTTTCAAGATCATCAACGTCGCATCACCTATTTGGTGGGACCACTCATGATGATTGAACTATTTACAGCGATATTATTGGGTGTGTTCAACATAAGTAACCACCCTTATTTTCATGCCATAAACATTGGGTTGCTCATCATTATTTGGGCACACACAGGGTTTATTATGGTGCCACTTCATACTAAACTGAGTGCCGCCCCCAATTTAAAAACCATTCAATTATTGGTGAAAAAAAATTATGTTCGGTCCGTTGCCTGGACCTTAAAGGGCGGATTATGGGGGGCGGCGGCATGCCATTTAGTATCCCGTTAAATAACCCCGACACCATTGAGTCCCCGGGTGATTTACTGACATTTTGTCGAGAAGAATTACAACTGGGCCTGACCATGTCCAATCATCCCTTTCACCTGTGCGGATTATCCACCATTGACGAAAAGGGGTTTCCGCAATCCCGAACAGTGGTGGTACGCGATATCGCACCAAATTTGCGAACATTGCGCATTCATAGTGATCTTCGTGCACCAAAAACACAACAAATGCTTACAAATAATGCGGTAAGTCTATTGTTTTATTCTCAACAGCAGCGCATTCAAATTCGATTCACGGGTGTGGCCCAGGTGGTGACTGAATCTGCCAAAAAAGCCAACTACTTTTTAGAGTCTTCCCCCGATGCCAAAATCTGCTACGGTTTTCCCTTGCCTCCGGGAACAACCATTGGATTGCCCAAAAAAGAACTATTGCACCCTAATGTAACAACGGAAACCATATCGTATTACTTGGCCGATGCAAAAAAACAGTTCACGCACACCGATATTACCCTGACATCCATTGATTGCCTTTGGTTAAATAACAAGGGGCATATTCGTATTAAGGGCATTTGGACGAATCGGGAATGGGATGTCAATTTTGCCGTTGCATAACATCTAAAATATTTTTATAATTAAAACCAATGATCCCCACAGTTGTTGTCACGGCGTTAAAAATAATTCTTGTGTCGGCCATTTTCTTTGTATGGGTGGTTCGTTACAATAATATTGTATCTGAGTTTCAAGAATATGGCTTACCCGATTGGTTTCGCGATGCCATGGGGGTCATGAAACTGACCTTTTGCGGTTTTTTTTTATCGGGGAATCCCGCCCTAATCCAGTCCGCGAGTGCCGGAATGGGGGTGCTCATGCTGGCCCCGTTTGTTACTCACATTAAGTTTAAACACACATTACTGCAGATGGCCCCATCTTTTTTGCTATGGGTGGTATCCTGCGCGTTGTTTATAACCGCATAGTCCCCCATTTTTTAATAAAGGTTTGTTTTGGGTCATACCGTTCGGCTTGAAAATCCACATTAAACACCTTTTTTGGGGCATCACTTCGTACGCCGGCAATGGTCATCCAATTGCCATAATTATTGGGAACGTTGGCATCAACTAAAAAGTGATCAAACACCGCGGCCCCGTACCGCCAATCTTGTCCCAGATCATGCACCCAATAACTGGCCACATTTTGACGACCACGATTCGACATAAATCCTGTGGCACGCAACTGACGCATATTGGCATCCACAAACGAATGTCCCGTCCGTGCATTCACCCATTTGTCCGCCCGATCCGTAAGCAAGGACCCAACACTATGGCCAGCCAAGCCACCAACTTTAAACCAATCTCCGGTTGTTCCACACTGATGCGACCATCGATATTGTGACACAAAAAACTCCCGCCACATTAATTCATATTGCAGTTTATCTACCCCTTCATTGGGGCCATCATTCTGCGTTAAGGCATCCAATGAATGCATGACCATTTGAGGCGACAGGCAACCAAATGCCAATGCCGCCGACAGCATTGATGACGCATGGTGCCCCATTAGTTGATTCCGTGTGCGATGATAATGTAAAACAGACTTTGATTCCCATATATAATCGTGAAGGTGTGCCTTGACCGCCGTTTCGCCACCGGTCAAGCCCCCGACAGGAGATTCGGGCCATACTTGCTCACCGAATAATGGGTCCCCCAATACCTCGGGAAACCGCCACCCTTGCATTACCGGCGGTATATCTTTGGGTACCGAATACGATACTTCTGACATGGCCCAATCAAAAAATTTCCGAAAACTGGTGGGCGGAGCACCATTATCAACGTGCCTCAATAACGTGCCGTCAATAACGGTCTCACAAGGAATACTGTTAGCCTGGGCCAGGTGACGCACATTGGCTTGGGCCCGGGCTTCATCCGTTCCCCACTCTTGGGTCATAATAATGCGCCCCAGCATGGCCCGTTGAATCAATTCTTGGATGATATCACTTGGCGATTGGGTCGTCACAATGGGGGTCCCACCACGTGCCATGATTGATTGGCAAAAATCCAAGGCACTTTGCACCCAAAACAATTCGTTCCACGGCCCCATGCGGGGCCACCCCATAAATGACGGCGTTTGACCTAAATTGGGATGACACACCACGGGAACGATGGGGTCTCCGTAGGTCATGGCCCGCTGAAGGGCCCGGTGATCCGTTACTCGTAATTGCCGAATAATAATGACAATGGTGATCATTTTGTAACGTTTTGAATAAAGGTATTGGCCGCCGTCATTAACCGTGTCCGTTTGTCGGCGGGCATTTTTTTAAGTGTACTTACGGCGAATCCCATGCGGGCATTTTTAATAAAAAAGTCTTGGTGTTTATCAATAAATCGCCAATACAGCCCATCGGACACATCGCACCAGTCTCCGGTCCCATAGTGACTCATTTTACGAATATAGTTACTGCCACAAATATAGGGTTTAGTGGCAAATCGTCCACCGTCGCTAAATTGACTCATTCCATACACATTAGGGGCCATGGCCCATTCCGTGCTATCAATGGTCATCACCATAAACCAATCATGCACATGTTGGGGCCATGTTTCGACCATCAGCATTGTGGCACCAATCACCATCAATCGATGAATATGATGGGCATACCCCAACCGAAGGGTTTGTGAAATTGCATCATCCAATGGCCCATGGCCGGTGGTGGCCGTCCACCAACACGGTGCCAGTGCCCGATGATGATTAAAAAAATTGGGTATGGGTTGATCGTGATAATAATGACCATGCATCCCCCGAATAAATTCCCGCCACCCCATGATTTGGCGTATAAATCCTTCCAAGGCGTTCAGTGGCACTCGTTCCC
Source organism: Candidatus Marinamargulisbacteria bacterium (assembly GCA_049437345.1). GTDB lineage: Bacteria > Margulisbacteria > Marinamargulisbacteria > UBA817 > UBA817 > UBA817. The sequence continues at coordinate 5,633 of JBMTIN010000023.1, read as the reverse complement.
GTTGCGCCAAGGCCATATTAATGACTTCGTTGGGTGTTAGCAAGCCACAATTAAGCAAGGCCGATATCCCGGAATGAAACAACCAATCATCGCGGGTATCAATGGCATCTTCGTAATCCCCAAATAAACAAAAATAGCGATCCAAGAAATCACGCCACCAATCCAATGCCTGAGGCCGTGTTACGGGCAACCACAGGGCCTTGGCATCGCCCACATGACCCGAAAAATACTGTTTAACATCGTGTATGGCCCCAAGGGTCACGGCATCATGCGCTGGAAAACAGCGCGGGGGGACCAATACCGTCTTTGGCACCTTTTTTTGATTCATGGCATCAAAACTGTATTTCCCCCCATCTGGTTGTCCCTGATTCATCAATACGCCCGTACGTTGCCGTACCTGTTCATAGTACGTTTTCATGAAGGGCTTTTTTACTCCATTTAAGTACTCGCCAAAATCAGCCAACGTGGTTAAAAATACGGGGTTGGGGCCTGTGACTAAGGTCACGCCCTTGGCATGAAGGGCGGTTTTCGCGATTGACTCAAACGATGGATCGGAACAGGTGATCATATGAACCTGCGTCACCCGGGGAGCCAGGGTCATTAGGGTATCGAAAAAGCCGCCGGGCGGATGGGGCGTATAGCGATGATAGATGACCGAGTACCCATCGGCTTCCAGTGCAATTTTATAGTGGCGCATGGCCGAAAAAAAGAAGGCAATTTTGGCCTGATGATACGTATAATTTCGGCAAAGATCATCGTGTTCGATCATGACCACGGGGTGCGCCTTATCCAAGTGCGGGGTGGGCATCACGAGCTGATCTCCCAACACCAATTGAATGGTAGTGGCATGACAATGGGTGATATTGTTCATATCGTCAGTGTATCAAATATTTCAAAGAAGTGACGCCCTCAAGTTTTTACTTACCCGACTTTACAAATACCACGCCACCGATTATCATATTTTTATTATGGCTAAACAAGATCAAATTACAAAACGACGTAAACGTGTGGCAAACAACGTATCTCACTCAAAGCGTCGGACAAAACGAACACAAGAGTTAAACTTACAAACCAAACGGTTTTTTATTGAAGATGAAAATCGTTGGGTCAAGCTTCGTGTTACCACGCGCTCCATCCGCAGTATTTCAAAAATGGGTGTGGTGGCGTTTGCACGTAAATATGGCATAACGCTGTAACGAACTTATTGTATGGTCGGAAACGTGCGGTCAACGGGATTCAACTCGACGATTCACTTTACCGCCAGGTGGTGTGATCAGGCCTCTTTGGGAAGGGGCCCCCGATGTTAATCCTCGTCGGTTCGAGGAATGTAAAGACTGAAGGTACTGCCCTGGTTGGGCTGACTTTTCACGGTGGCTTCCCCGCCATGCGATTGAGCAATATGTTTCACAATCGCTAGCCCCAATCCGGTCCCCCCCATTTGACGAGACCGACTGGTATCCACCCGATAAAACCGTTGAAATAATTTGGGCATGTGGTGCGATTCAATGCCCGGCCCGTTATCCGTCACATGAAACGTATGTTGTGTGGGGGTCACTTCGTACATGACGGTAACACGCGATTGTTCCGGGGCGTATTTTATGGCATTATCCACCAGATTCTTTAATGCTTGGATCATCAGATTGGCATTGCAAAAAAGTGTCTGATTCGGCACCTCTGGCAACACCAAGATCACCTGATTTTTTTTGGCTTGGGGGTCGCATTGTTGATACACAACATCAAATATATTATTTAAATCGGCGGGGCCTTTATCGATCCGACCGCCGGTGGTTTCTAGCCGAGACAAGTGCAATAGATCGTCAATAATATTGGTGAGTCGATCGGTATGCGCCAGGGCCCTTTCGAGCAACGAGGTGGGCACGGCCATGCCCTTTTGATGCGACAAAAGCAATGTTTCGACCATGCCACGAATGAGGGTAATGGGTGTTTTCAGTTCGTGCGACACATTGGCCACAAACTTTTGACGGGTGGACTCCAGCCGTTTCAGGCGGGTAATATCTTGCGCAATTAAAATCCCCCTTGGGGCATCGGACTCATTGGTAATGGACCCACTCACAAGCACCAATTGCCCATTGGGGTGTTCCAGTTCGATGGGGTCGGGCTCTTGCCCGTGCCACAGTCGATCCACCAACGCCAGGATATCCGGACAATCGCTCAGGTCCATTCGTTTGGTGGTGTCCGATTCATAAAAGCAAAGCTGGTAAGCGGCGTGGTTCATGAGTTGAATCCGACGCTCGGCATCCACCACAATTAATCCATTGACCATATTATTTAGAATGATGTCCTTTTTTTCTTTTTCTTTTGACAACTTTTGTATGGTACTGCGCACATAACGCCACATCCCCCCAATAACAAGGCCCCCTACTACGGCCATTACGATTACCAACCACACCAATAATGGGACATCAATGCCCATGTTACTTTGCCGCGTATGTCAACTTATAACCAACACCTCGCACCGTTTCAATCATATGGGCGTGCGCCCCCAACTTCTTCCGAATGGCCACCATGATCACATCGATGGACCGATCCGTCACAAATACATCGTCGCCCTTACAGGCGTCCATCAACTGGCTGCGTTTAAAAACCCACCCGGGCTGTTGCACGAGTGTTTTTAATAATGCAAACTCGGTGGCATTTAACCGAACGGGCCCATCTGGGGTCTCTACCCCCATGGTCCGGGGGTCCATCACAATACCACTGGCGGTAATGACGGGGCCCTCGGTGCTATCCACGGGTATTGACGCATTGGCGCGTCGCAACACGGCCTTAATACGCGAAATGACCACCGATAAACTAAATGGTTTGGTAATGTAATCATCGGCCCCAATTTCCAGGCCCGACACCACATTGTGTTCCAATGTTTTAGCGGTCAAAAAAATAACGGGAATGGGGGCGGTGACGGGATTGGCTTTCAGTTCTTTGCACACGGTAAACCCATCTTTATTGGGCATCATGACATCAAGCAATATAATATCGGGGCGTTGCCGCGCGACATGATCCACGACCTGTGCCCCGGAATCAAACGTGGTGACCTCAAACCCATCGGCCACTAAGTTCAGTTTCAACAAATCGGCAATGTCTTGTTCGTCATCCACTATGACCACATGCGGTTTGTCCATGGCTTTAGTATACGGTGGTTTTATTCAATCGTCATTATGATTTTGTTAATGTTTTGTTAAGCCACCTCAAATCTAAAAAAAAGGGGTCTAAAAAGGGCTTTTATTTTTGATCATTCTTTCGTATGATGCCCATTATATGGCAGTTACATCGTCCCCTCCCCCTGTTTCGACACGCGAATCACGCCCGCAACGATTATCCCGTGCGGTCTCCCGTGAACGAGGGTTCATTGGCCTTATTGGCATGTTATTTTTAATTGCGATGGTCACAGCTCCCTTACCAGGCATTGCGCGATGGGTGGGCTTTTTAGTGGCGGGGTACGCGGCCATTGCTAACGACTCGATCCAAACCATTGGCACGTTCATTGCGTCGAATCGTCAAAAACCCTGGTGGCTATTATGGGTCTTTATTGGCGGCATTTTTGTGGTTACCATGACCTATTCGTGGCTCACATTAGCGGGCGATGTATCGTTCGGGCGATTGCAATCCAAGGGATTCAGTGACACGCCGATGCAATTTTCCGCCCTCCAAGTGGCCGCCCCCATATTCTTACTCATTCTTACGCGTTTAAAAATGCCGGTATCCACCACATTCCTTATATTAACGGCGTTTTCGACCAGCGCCAAAAGTGTGGGGCAAGTGCTGATTAAAAGTCTGACCGGCTATGGGTTGGCCTTTGTATTGGCCCTGGTCACGTGGCTGGCGGTATCGAAATTGATTGAACGCACGGCGACGGGCACCCCCCACCCGCTGTGGCGCGTGGCCCAGTGGCTGACAACGGGGGTGTTATGGTCGGTGTGGCTCATGCAAGATGCCGCCAACATTGCGGTGTACCTTCCCCGCCAGCTCAACGGCCTTGAATTTTTGGGGTTCCTGGTCCCTGTCACACTGGGGTTGGGGTTCATGCTATTTAAAGGGGGCGCAAAAATTCAACAGGTGGTCGAAGAAAAGTCCCGGGTATCGGACGTGCGATCCGCCACGCTCATTGATTTCATCTACGCAATTATTCTGTTCTACTTTAAATTGCATTCCCAAATTCCCATGAGCACGACTTGGGTATTTTTGGGATTATTGGCCGGTCGCGAACTGGCCATGAGCCTTCGCCACACGTCGGCCCACGGCCTCCCCACGGCCATTCGCATGGGCCTTCACGACGCCACCAAAGCCCTGATTGGCCTTGGCGTGTCCTTTGCCGTTGCCCTGGGCTGCAACTGGGCGGTGTTTGGGGGGTAGGGTTAATTTTTTTGTTTCATTTTTTGCCATAGTTTATTCACGTAAATCGCTTCATTTCCATAATTCTCATTCTTTATAAGTTCCATCATTAATTCTGACTTAATAGTTTCTCTATATTTCTTCCATTTTCTTACCTCTTCCTGCTCCATATTCTCATTCCTATACACATCCACGTTTATTCTATTTATATTTACCATCCATTCCTTATATTCCTCATACCCCTTTTCATTGCATCTCACCAACAATTTACTGACTACCTCATTTTTTTCATCTTCTTTCACACTCCGCCACCTGTGAATATCCTTATCGGGGCCGATTATTTCTCGTCCATAAACCGCCCACACTATATCGTTCACTGAACTGATTTCTTCCTTTTTTATCTTTTCACAACTTTCCATCACCATCACCCATTCGTTATTACTATTTACTTGACTTAGTATATCAATTACTTTGTTATTGTCCTTTATAAGTAAAAATTCCCCCAATTTTCCATTTGGCATCTTTCTTAATGCATCTATATATGATTTCCTTAAATTACCTTTCTCACTTAACCCCATATATTGTTTTATTACTTCCTTTTTCCAGACCATATCATTTCCTCTCTTCGGCTCCTCTTCTTCTATTTCAAATATTTTTTTTCCTTTCTCCTTCTTTTCATTATCATCCCATGTCTTTGCCAATACTTCCTGTAACTCTACCATCGCCCCCCATACACTTTTTTCCTCTTCTGTTACTACATTTTTCCTACCATTTTTCATCATCCATCCATTATATATTGTTTTAAAGATTTCGTGATTCCATACACCTACTTTCCCACCTAACCTACTTATTTCTCGCATTTGACCCAACCAATCACCTTTGTTATCTTTTTCCTCAATTATCGACGTGTTGCTTCCTAAATCATAGCTTGCCATTATGGCACTCTTGAAATTTTCATTTTTTTTCATTTCATTCAATATTTCCTCTTCTAGCAACCACGGTGTATTGGCTATCACTCTCGCCGCTGGCTCTCCATAAATTGATTTTAATATATTTATTAAACTTAATTCCCCCGTTAAACCATTTAAATTACTTCTATTCTCTTCGTTACTATACAATAACGCCATTGCTTTTGCGGCAATTACACTACCAAACCTCTTATTCTTCAATCCTTCTTTTTTACCTTCCATTCCCGTGCCTCTCAAAGCTATGATCGCACAACCGTCCAGCCCATCCAATTTCCCTTCTTCAATTATCGTATTGATCATGATTGCTTCTCCCAG
>JBMTIN010000022.1:0-13331 GCA_049437345.1 Candidatus Marinamargulisbacteria bacterium | reverse complement strand
GCCGAACCAGTCCCTCTTTATGGATCATCTGAGCGTGTTAATCGAACAAAAAGCCCCCATATGCGTGTATGGGGATTACGATGTGGACGGGGTCACCTCCACGGCCATGATGGTCGCCTTATTACGTGCGGCCGGAACCCCCGTTGATTATATTTCACCCCACCGATTCAACGATGGGTATGGCCTTAATATGCATCGCATGGCATCGATTGCTCAAAAAAAATATGCGGCTTTAATCACCTTGGATTGCGGGGTATCAAATGTAGCTGAAATCGCCCATTTAAAATCGCTAGCACCGAATATGATTGTGCTTATTCTGGATCATCATAAATGCCCCGAATCATTGCCCGAGGCCGATGCCATTGTCAACCCACAGTTGGCGCCACCAAATCACCCGGCCTACCATTTGTGTTCCGCCGCCTTGGTGGACTATATATTTCGAACCACCCCCATTCATGGCATTGACCCCACCCCCTATATGGACCTTGTGGCATTGGGATTGGTCGCCGATATTATGCCATTAACGAAATTGAATCGTTGGTATGTCAAGCAAGGATTAGCGGCCATACATGCGGCTCCCCGAGATGCCATTTTAGAATTATGCATATCGTCTCGAGTGCATCACCAACACATGACCACCAAAGATATTGGGTTCAATATTGGGCCTCGGCTAAATGCCCCCGGTCGATTGGGGGATCCCCGCCCCGTGGTCGAATTATTGTTATCCACCGACCCTATCGCCATTAAAGAGCAGGTGCAACGCATTGAACAACTCAATAATAAACGCCGCGCCATTGGCGAAAAAATTCAAGTGGATATTGAAGAGCAGCTATCTCAGAACCATACCATGAATGAAGAAAAAGGCATTATTTGTTCAGGGCAATTTTGGCACATGGGTATTATTGGTATCAATGCATCAAAACTAGTTAACAAGTACCATAAACCCGCCGTGGTGATTGGGTTTGAAAACGATACGGCACGCGGCTCCGCCCGCAGTATTCCTGGGGTGAATATCTATTCTATTTTATCGAAGTGCGCGCCCATGCTGCATCATTTTGGGGGGCATAGTCAGGCGGCCGGATTCAGTCTAGATCCCCAAAATATTGTGGCCTTTAAGCGTCAATTTATTGAGCATTGCAATGATATTAACGACGCCGATACCATGGCCCGCCTTCAACTGGACGCCGAACTTCCCTTGGCCGATGTATCCTTGGAGTTGATCGATCAACTCGATGCCCTGGCCCCCTTTGGGGAAGGCAACCCCTCGCCGCTATTTTACACCAATGCCAGTGTATTGGATGCTCGAAAGGTGGGCCAAACGAATGCGCATATCAAATTTCGATTTGAACAAAATGACGCCATTATTGATGGCATTGGGTTCTATTTGAGTGACCATATGGCACAAATTGATACCCAACATGTGTGGATTGCATTTCATGTATCAAAAAATGAATTTCGAGGATTGGTTACGCCACAACTCAATGTGATCGATATAAAGCCCTATGAGCCTGGATAACCTACGGCATCACTGCCGTTACATGAACACAGACGATATTTATGCGGTTACTCAGGCCCATGCTTATGCGAAAAAATACCATGCCAACCAACAGCGAAAATCCGGGGAACCCTACATATCTCACCTTGAAAACGTAGCCATTATTTTGGCCAAATTAAACCAGCAATGCGCCACTATTCAAGCCAGTTTACTGCATGATATTTTGGAAGATACCGCATGTCAGGAATCTGATTTAAATCAGGCCTTTGGCCCCAATATTTTGGACCTTGTCAATGGCGTTACAAAATTGGAACGCATTAATTACCCCTCAAATATTGATCAGCAAGCCGAAAACTACCGAAAGTTATTTATGGCCATGGCGAAAGACATTCGGGTGGTAATTATCAAACTAGCGGATCGGCTACATAATATGCGAACGTTGCATTTTTTACGCCCCGATAAACAACGCCGTATTGCCAAAGAAACCCGCGAAGTCTATGCCCCACTGGCCCATCGATTGGGCATGGGAAGCATTAAATGGGAATTGGAAGACTTGTCCTTTGCCACTCTACAGCGCGATGACTTTACACATATAAAATCACTAATTTCCGAAAAAAGAGCCCAGCGTGAGGCCATTATCGAGGCTATCCGCATAAATATTCAAGAATTACTCGCATCGCCCAATATTCCCGTCAAAATTTCAGGTCGACCCAAACACTTTTATTCTATTTATAAAAAACTATGCAATGAAAACATTGAATTTAGTCAGTTGTTTGATTTGTATGGCATTCGGGTCATTACCGACTCTGTGCCGAATTGTTATCAGATATTGGGATATATTCATTCCAAATATAAGCCCGTCGAAGGCCGCCTTAAAGACTACATTGCCGTGCCAAAATCAAATTTATATCAGTCGTTGCACACCACGGTTATTGGGCCTCATGGGCATCGTATTGAAATTCAAATTCGCACCGAAGATATGCATATTATCGCTGAAAATGGTATTGCATCACACTGGATGTATAAAGAAAACGTGTCTCGAAATAATCATGATGTTGATTTTTCGTGGCTAACCCAAATATTGAATGAAAATCAACAGTCCCCCAACCATTTTATTGAAAACCTAAAAATCAATTTATACGATGATGATGTATTTGTATTCACCCCAAAAGGGGACATTATTATTTTGCCCAAAGGAGCCACTATTCTTGATGTGGCCTTTAAAATTCATACGGATATTGGCCTAAAATACAAAGCGGGGATTGTCAACGGTCGCATTGTGCCTATTCATTATATTCTTCGAAGTGGGGATCAGATTGATATTCAAACACGTCAACAAGCCCAACCCAACCTAGGGTGGTTGGACGTGGTTCATACCCGGTTTTCCAAAGCAAAAATTAAAACATACTTTAAACGACAAGATACCGAACTACGCGTGAATTTAGGCCACACCAAACTTAAAAAGATTCTAATTAAGTATGGCTTTATTAAACGAAAAAAAGACCCCATCACACCCTTTTTAAATAAATTACAAAAAAAAAGTTCATACAAACACCCTAACGATATTTTAGTGGCCATTAGCAATAAAGAAATGACCGAAAGTTTTATTATTAAAACCTGCAAAGAAGACTCCTTAACCGAACCTGTCCCATTACCAAATAAAACCAAAAAAATTGATCGGCCATTGATATGTATCGACGGAGAAACAGACATTGAAACCCACATTGCCCAGTGTTGCCAACCCTTACCTGGCGACCCGATTATTGGATTCATTACACGTGGCTATGGCGTAGCAATTCATCAGCGAGACTGCCGTATATTGCTAAAGAATGGATCCCCCGAACGCATGGCGGTGGCCACATGGACCAATCAAATTCAACATGTGTATGCCACCAATATTGAATTATCCGTGGTGGATCGCCCCAATTTACTAAAAGATATTCTCGATGAACTCAGTAAATTCCACATTAATATTTCAAAAGCATCGACAAAGTTATATAAAAATGGCCATGCCAAACTATTTTTAACCTGTGATATCACACATACCGAAGCCTTTCTTCAAATCAAACACCAATTGTTAAAGTTTGAAGATGTTCTGGATGTTATCCGAACACATTAAGGCGACGGTTGATTTTGTTTCCGACGGGCCTGGCGATGTCGCCATGGCTCCACTGGAATACCGCGTCGCCATATGCCCCATTTTTTTGTCTTGGCATTGGCGGCCAATGCCCCCCACTTGGGTTGCGTGTCTTTCACATAATACCAATAAACCCACGCCAATCCCATTTTAATCATTTCTTCATTCACAAACCGGCCCTGAGCGTCCGTAACCTTGGCCACCAACCGACCATACTCATCGGTATCAACCACATGAAGTATCACCGATTCACCCCCAATGAGTGATGCTAAAAAACGTCCTGCCACGGCCCCATCCTTTTGCGTCAATTCCGGGGCATCAATCCCCCAAAGACGAACTTTTTTACGATCCCCTTCAGGGGTTTTAACATGAATCGTATCGCCATCCACCACACGAATCACCGTCACCGCCATGGGTTCTGCAACAACATAAACACTCACTAAACATACTAAAAAATAACGCAACATTTCAGATAGAAGTGTAGCATAAAACCCGCCATTCATACGACTACTTCCATAAAATTAAGGTGCAGGTGTTTTTAATTGGCCTTGTATTTGATACTATTAAAAATAAACTAAAAAAAGAAAAGAAAGAAGCATTATGAGTATTTACGAAGAATCCATTGAATTTCATCGCCAACATGGCGGAAAGTTAGATATCAATCCAAAATTTAATATTGAATCTAAACACGATTTATCGTTGGCCTATACCCCTGGAGTGGCCGGTGTCTGTGAAGCCATTGCCAAAGATCCCGCCTTAGCCTATGACCTCACCATAAAAAAGAATACTGTGGCCATTGTCACCGATGGGTCGGCGGTATTGGGATTGGGCAACATTGGCGCAACGGCATCGATTCCCGTCATGGAAGGGAAAGCCCTATTATTTAAGGAGTACGCCGGCATTGATGCGTTTCCTATTTGTATTAATTCACAAAATACATCCGAAATTGTGAATATTGTCAAAAATATTACCCCCATGTTTGGTGGCGTTAATTTAGAAGATATTGCCGCCCCCAAATGTTTTGAAGTTGAAACCATGTTGCAAGACATTGGCATTCCAGTGTTTCACGATGACCAACATGGCACCGCCATTGTCACATTGTCCGCCTTATTAAACGCCGCAAAATTGGCCAATAAAGATGTTCGTAATTTAAAAGTCGTTATCAATGGTGCCGGAGCGGCTGGGTCAGCCATTGCCGATATCTTATTGGGAATGAATTATAATGGTGAAGACACCGTATCCGTCAAAGAAATCATCATGTGTGATTCGAAAGGTGCCATTTATGAGTCTCGACCGGATTTATGTGAAAATGCGGCCAAACTTCGATTGGCACGTAAAACCAACCGCAACAATGTTCAAGGCACATTGGCGGATGCGTTAGTCGATGCCGACGTATTTATTGGGGTCAGTGTCCCCGATGCCGTCACCAAAACCATGGTAGCTAGCATGGCCAAGGACCCCATCATTTTTGCTATGGCCAACCCCATCCCCGAAATTATGCCCGAAGACGCCAAGGCCGCCGGCGCATTTATTGTGGGCACCGGACGCAGTGATTTTCCAAATCAAGTGAATAACGTATTGGCATTCCCAGGCATTTTTAGAGGTGCCATTGATGCCAAAGCCACTCAATTTACTCATGATATGAAATTAGCGGCCGCTTACGCTATTGCCGAATCTGTAAAAGATCTAAATGTAGATCATATTTTACCACAAGTTTTAGATAAGAATGTCCCCTACATTGTGGCTGAAAAAGTAAAAAACGCCGCATTAAAACCTGCATTGACCTCGTGATTCGAGCGGTATTATTCATTGGTCTATGGTCATGCTGTATTGGTATGGCCAATGATAATCGTTGGAAAAAACATACCAACCAATTGTTAAGTGGCACACTCACTCGTTACCACTATGTGGATCAAACCATTGACGATAATGCCTCCAAACGGATTTTCACATTAATCCTAAAACAGCTGGACCCGAACAAGCATTTTTTTACAGCCACAGACATCGCCGAATTTACATCGTATGAATATAAAATTGATAATGATATTCGAAATAACACATTCTATTTTTATGATTTAGCCATATCGAGATTAAATCAGCAAGTGAAATGGCGTCGATCGGTATATCATACCATTCTTGATTCCCCCATTGATTTAAATGCCCCGTATCGCATTGAATTGGACCCCGACAAAAAAACATATGCGGCCAATAATCAGGACCTAGCACAACGTTGGTTGGCCAACCTGCATTACCAAGTGGCTCAAAATTATATATCACTGTATCAAGAGGCCTACCCATCCCGCAATGCTATTGTCATCGAAAAAGACATGGAAATAGCCGCACGAAAAAAAACAAAAAAAGAATTGGATCGTCGATTTAAGCGATTAATGAAAAAAACAGACATGGATTATTTTACACGATACTTAAATGCCATTTCACAGTCCTTTGGACCGCATACATCGTACTTACCTCCCGAAGAAAAAAAAGATTTTGATATTAATATGTCCGGGCAATTGGAAGGCATTGGCGCCATTTTACGTGAAGATGATGGCTACATAAAAGTGGTCCGTATTATTCCGGGCAGTGCCTCTTGGCGGCAAGGCAAGCTAAGCGCCGAAGACATTATTCTCAGCGTCATAAAAAACGAGGGTGCCGAACCCGTCGATATGATTGAAACACCGGTACGTGATGCCGTCAAACTCATTCGAGGCCCCAAAGGCAGTACCGTGACATTAACCGTCAAAAAACCCAACGGCATTATTCAAACCATTCCAATCAAACGCGATATTGTAATTATACAATCAGCTTATGCTAAATCGGGCATTTTTAAAGTAAACAATCAACAATTTGGGTACATTAATTTACCATCGTTTTACCGAGACTTCGATAACACTCAAAACCGAAATGCCGCGGACGATGTAAAACAAGCCCTGTTATCCTTCAATGCATCGGGAACTCAAGGGATGATTTTAGATCTTCGCAATAATGGGGGGGGATCATTAAAAGATGCCGTTGATATTTCAGGCTTTTTTATTCCAAGTGGGCCCGTTGTTCAAGTGGCCAATAGCTACGGCCGAAAAGAATCTTATAACGATACTGATGCCGCCACAATTTATACGCAACCCTTGATTATACTCACCAATACATTTTCAGCCTCCGCATCGGAAATTGTATCCGCCGCGTTGCAAGACTATGGCCGGGCCATTGTCATTGGCAATGCCCACACGTTTGGCAAGGGCACCGTGCAAAAAGTAGTCAATCTTGACAATTTTTTATCGCGACGTGAGCAACCCATGGGATTTTTAAAAATTACGATTCAAGAATACTTTCGAATTACGGGAAAAAGCACTCAGTTTGACGGTGTGGTTCCGGATATTATCTACCCCAGCCGATACGATTATTTAGACGTGGGCGAAAAAGAACTTACTTTTGCCTTTAAAGGGACCACGGTCCCTTCCGTGGCATCTAAACCATGGGAAAAATACCCTAATTATTCCCATGTGATTCAAAAATCATATGACCGTTTAGCTCGGAATCGTGCGGCACATGCGATTACAAAATACAGTGAATTTATGGCGAATGAACGAGCAAATTCCAATCAATCGGTACGAATATCTGACATCTGGAAAAAGATGACCATTATTAAAGAAAAAAATGAAGCACTCGATGCCCTCAAAGTTAACCCACCATTAGCTCACTATACTCCCCTTGAACCCACACCGACGCCAGATGATACGGATGCCATTGAAGCCCACGATGAATGGGTCAAGGGATTTGATTCGGATATACTTTTAAATGAAGCTTTTTACGTCTTATCCGATATTATTGATACCAAAGATACCCCCTAGGTCCGCATCAAATCATTTGATGCGGGTCCACCCATTGATCAAACTGATCTTCATTTAATAACTTCAGTGCAATGGCCGCCGCTTTTAATGTTGTGCCATCAGCATGGGCTTTTTTAGCAATTTTTGCCGCATTATCATACCCAATATGGGGATTTAATGCGGTAACTAACATTAAGGAATTCTTCAAATTTTTATTGACCGCGGCGTTATTAGGTTCAATCCCAACCGCACACTGATCGTTAAAACTGCGAATCCCATCGGTTAATAACCGAATCGACTGAAGAAGATTATAAATTAATACGGGATTATATACATTCAATTGAAAATTGCCCGACGCACCAGCAAACCCAATGGCCGCATCGTTTCCCATCACCTGAACAGCAATCATCGTCAACGCCTCGGATTGAGTGGGATTCACTTTGCCCGGCATAATGCTGGACCCCGGTTCATTGGCTGGAATACTCAATTCACCAATCCCACACCGTGGCCCCGATGCCGACCATCGAATATCATTGGCAATCTTAAAACATGCGGCCGCCAGTGTTTTTAATGCCCCGCTGGCCGCCACCATAGCATCGTGCGCCGATAACGCTTCAAATTTATTGGGTGCCGTTACAAACGGATGTCCCGTAAGCTCCGCTATTTTTTTAGCCACGTTCACATCGTAATGATCGGGAGCATTTAGTCCAGTACCTACCGCCGTGCCGCCCAACGCCAATTCATATAGCCCACTCAAACTGTATTGAATGCGATCATAAGCATTACTTAACTGTGTTACATACCCACTAAACTCTTGCCCCAAAGTTAGTGGTGTCGCATCCATTAAATGGGTTCGACCGATTTTAACGACATCGTTAAACGCCAATTGCTTCGCTTTAAATGTATCACGTAACTGTGCAATGGCGGGCAATAATGAATCATGAATTTGAATCGCCGCCGAAATATGCATGGCCGTTGGAAAGGTATCGTTGGACGACTGAGACTTATTAACATCATCATTGGGATGGATCGGATCTTTGGACCCAATCACGCCACCGGATAATTCAATGGCACGATTTGAAATTACTTCATTCACATTCATATTGGTTTGTGTACCGCTGCCCGTTTGCCAGACACTTAAAGGGAAATGATCATCCAGTTCACCGCTAATCACCTCATCCGCGGCTCTGGAAATCAGCGACAGTTTAGATTCATCCAACTTACCGGCATCAAAATTGGCCATGGCCGCCGCCTTCTTTAATACGCCGAGGGCATGGATCAGCTCTCGTGGGAACCGTTCAACACCAATATCAAAATTAATAAGAGATCGTGCCGATTGCGCCCCATAATACGCCGTTGATGGCACGTCGATGGTCCCCATGGTATCGGACTCCACACGAACCGATGATGAATTAAGTGATGACGACATAATGATTAACCTCCAAGTACTTATTGTATAATTTACACTCATTGTAAACCAGAATACGTGGAATGAACACGATTACGAATCAAAATATTTCGATGCGATTAACAAAACTTTAATGATTATCTTATATGATTCAAATATAACATCGTTAGTATTTAGGTATGGGAATATCAACCATTACAGCCATATCAAGCGACGGCGGATTGTCGTACAAGCAACAACTTAATGTTGAAATTTCAGGCAATCTTCACGAAAAAAAATCACTGGGAATTGTCAGTGAAAAAGACAAAATTCATGCCAACCGCCAATTAGAATCGAACACACCACACACACAAAAAAATATCGCGCCCATATCGGATCCACTATCCAAACAAGGTCATGCATCAAAACCACACCCACCCCTGACAAAAAATGAACAACAGCCCCCATCATTTGTGTTAAACCAACGAGCATCGAGCGCACATATTAACGATACAACCATTGTGTCGGCCTCCAGCCATGCCACGGGTCTCCAATCCGTAAAACGACCGCTATCAAAAATAATACCAAAACAACATGCCCCTCGAAATGAGTCCTATTTTATTGATGAACCTTCGCCTATTTTGCCCTTAATTTATTGGGCGATTGTATCTGAATAACGCCTTAGTTATCGTATACCGCTTTAAACATTACTTCGTGTGATTCAATAATCTTTTTTAAGGCATTCGCATTGCCCTCGGCAATCGGCTTCATTAACGACGATGAAAACCGACCCGGATGCTTATTGGCTTCTTCATAAAACCCCTGAATCAATTCATAGGTACCATTGGGTAGTATGGTGACTTTATCTGGCTCTCGTTGATAATACACCGTACCATCAAACGTCCAAATGCCGGTTCCATTTTTAAACGATACCACTTTAATCTGCCCCACTTTTTCATCGTTTTCATAAATATATCCCGCCAAATCAATGGTGGGTTCGTTGGTTTGTAAATAAATGGGGGCATTATCCGCTCCCAATATGAGTCGACGATGCGGAATGGACCGAAGATACCCATCCACATCACGATAAAATCGACCATCCAAAGTATACAAAGCCACGTCGTTATATGATTCCATCTGAAACATATTGTGCCGACCACTCACATACACATCCAGTGTTCGATTAGATTGTACCGGGCGACCTTTGGTCCAATCCAAATACTGCACCGATGTTAAATCCCCATCATCCGTTAAATACGCCCCATATTTATACCGCTTATACGCCGGAACGTTCAAGTGAGCATACTCGGCAATATACGCCTTCACCGCTAACAATGCATATTGAGAACTATCCCGTAACATATGAAAATCCCGTGGTAATACTTCCCTAATATTCTTTTCACGCCCCCACTCCTGATAATCCCGACGAGTGTTTTCAAACGATGTCCCCAACGGGCTACCCGGGTCGGCCCACACGGGCCCACCCAAAATGGCCATAAAAATAATGCCCCAAAAAGTCAAATGAGACCGGTATCGGTTAAATATCGCTCCGCCTCTAATGCCGCCATACATCCGGTTCCGGCCGCAGTAATGGCTTGCCGATACACGTGGTCTTGAACATCACCACAAGCGTACACCCCCGCGATACTGGTTTGCATCGTTCGTCCCTGTGTTAATAAATAGCCGGTATCGTCCACATCCAATTGGCCATTTAAAAATGCCGTATTTGGGTCGTGACCAATGGCGTAAAAAAGCCCGTTGGCATCCAAGGTTGATGTGGCTTGGGTTTGGTTATTTTTAATTTTAACGCCGGTCATGAGCGATTCACCGACCACCTCTTCCGCTTCTGTATGCCATAAAATATCAATTTTATTATTCGATAACGCCCGTTCCTGCATTACCTTGGATGCTCTCAAATGATCTTTTCGAACCAATAGCGTCACCTTCGATGCGAACTTGGTCAAGTAACTCGCCTCTTCAACAGCAGAATCGCCCCCACCAATCACCACCAAGGGTTTGTTTCTAAAGATAGGCAATGCCCCGTCACAGACGGCACACGCTGAAATGCCTTTCTGCCAATACGTATCCTCTCCTTTAATAAATAATCGCTTGGCCGTCGCCCCGGTGGCAATAATCACGACATGGGCGGTTATTTCACCAAACGACCCCGTGACTTTAAACGGGCGTTGTGAAAAGTCTACGGAATCCACCGTCTTGGTATAAATTTGCGTACCACAGGCCAACGATTGTTCCCGCATGGCCATCATTAACTCGGGTCCCATAATTCCATTGGGAAACCCTGGAAAGTTTTCGACATCGGTAGTGGTGGTTAATTGCCCTCCCGCCGCAACCCCCCCGGCATACTCGCCTTCCAACATAATGGGCGACAATTTGGCACGTGCTGCATAAATAGCGGCGGTATGGCCGGCGGGCCCCGACCCAATAATTACCACATTTTGAACATTCTTTATTGCTTCTTGTATTGTCATCATTTACTCCTCACATATTAAAAAAATCACTGACTAAACTGTCTTCTTCTGCCTTTTGGGTTTCACTATTTTGAATCGCCCGAATAGCATCCAACGTATCAAATTCCGTGGGTTCCGTTCCAACCCAATATTTTTCAAGAGTCACGGTGGCATCCTCGGGGGTGTCTGTGGATGCCAATAGTTGAGTTGACCAATTCACCCGACGCTTCACCATTTTTTTAGGTGACTTAAAATCTTGAGCGGGCATGCCGGCTAACGCCTTTTTCATAAACATCTTCCACATTTGTGCAGGAACCCACCCTCCGGTCACGCGATTCATGGGTTCGTTATCGTCATTACCCACCCAAGTGGCGCACACCAATTGAGGCACAAAACCAAAAAACCACGCATCTTTATAATCCGATGTCGTGCCTGTTTTTCCAGCAATGGGGCGAGGTAATTTAGCCCCGCGACCGGTGCCATAATCCACAATCCCCCGCATGGTATCTACCAAAACCGCCACCAAGTTGTCGTCCAATACACGGGTCTCTTTAAACCGATGGTTATATAATGGAACTCCATTCCGATCCTCAATCTTAAGAATGGATACCGGCAAGACTTTTTTTCCGTAATTTGCAAATACCATGTACGACTGCATTAACTCAAGCATCGTCACTTCATTCGCCCCTAAAGGCAGGGATAATACCGGATTCATGGGCGATTCAATGCCCGCTTTTTTGGCCAATGACACGACGGTTTTAGGCCCTACCAAATCGTTTAATTTAACCGCAATTACATTTACCGATTTTTCAAAGGCACGGCGAATGGGTAAATTCCCTGCAAACTTTAAAGTGTAATTTTGAGGAGAATAGGGCCCTTCAATGGTATTAAATGTGACAGGCATATCGGATACAATGGTCCCCGGTGAGAACCCTTTATCGAACGCCGCCAAATATACAAACGGTTTAAACGCCGAACCGGGCTGACGATTGGCTTGAACTGTACGATTAAACTGCGACTCGCTAAAATCAACACCACCTTGCATGGCAATAATATGCCCGTTTCGAGGGTCCACCGCCAGCAATGATGCCTCTTGATAATTCAAGCTCGGGTAACGCTCACCTTTTAACACATACGCTTTTTCACCGTAGGCTTTATACTTCTTTACTACCGCTTCGGCATGTACTTGAAGGTCATAATTCAAAGTGGTGTAAACCTTCATCCCCGATGTATACAAGGCTTCTTCGCCGTACATGTCAATCAGCTGATCGACAACATAACTGGTAAAGTACCCGGCTTTGTACCGATGCCGTTTTCGAGACGCCAAAGTCAGAGGCTCATTATACGCATCCTCCACCTGTTCATTCGAAATAATGCCCAGCGCGGCCATTCGTTTTAACACCACCCGTTGCCGTTTTTTAAATCGATTAAAATAACGAAATGGGCTAAATAATTCGGGCCCCTTTAGCATGCCCACCAGCCCGGCCGATTGTGCCAGTGTTAAATCCTTGGACTTTTTACCAAAATACATTTGGGCGGCCGATTCAATCCCATAGGCGTTATGCCCCCAATACACTTGGTTCAGGTACAATTCCAAAATTTCAATTTTTGTGTACTTCCGCTCAATTTCAAGTGCCATTAAAATCTCTTTAATTTTCCGTTCAATCTTTTTTTGCTTTTCTAAAAATAAATTTCTGGCCAATTGCTGAGTTAAAGTCGACCCCCCCTCCACAAAGGCCATGGCAATAATATCACGATACAATGCCCGCAAAATCCCTTTAATGTTAATGCCAATATGATCATAAAAATCGGTATCTTCCATAGCAATCACGGTCTTTTGCAATGTTTTAGAGATGTGATCAATGGGAATTCGAATGCGATTTTCTTCTTGATGCAATTCGGCAATAATCACCCCATCGGCCGAATAAATCTTGGTGGTTTCCGGGGGAATATACGTACTAATACTATCGATATCCGGCAAGTGTCGAGAATAAAAACCCCCCACACTCACGCCCAC
>JBMTIN010000021.1:0-13489 GCA_049437345.1 Candidatus Marinamargulisbacteria bacterium | reverse complement strand
GCGTTTTAATATGACACATTCGTACTCCCGATTATTATGTTTAGGCCTCACTATTTTATTGGTGGCATGCACGCCGCCTAAAAAAGAAAAACCCATCGTGGTATCGACCATTGGGATGATTCATAACTTGGTTCAAGAAATTGGCCAAACCCACGTGACGGCCGTGTCCCTAATGGGTCCGGGAGTGGACCCCCATTTATACAAAGCCAGTGCCGGGGATGTTGCAATATTAAATAATGCCGATGTTATTTTATATAATGGATTGTACTTGGAGTCCAAACTCATCGATATTTTCAAAAAAATTAGCACGAAAAAACCCACGTACGCCGTCACAAAAACCATGCCAAAAGACCAACTCATGGCGCCCGAGGAATACGACGGGTTTTATGACCCTCATGTATGGTTTGATGTCATCCTGTGGCGATATGCCGCCGAACAAGTCACAGAAGCTTTGGTGAATATTGCCCCCGAACATAAACGTGATTTTCTAAAAAACAAGACCCGCTATTTGGCCGAATTAGATGCCTTAGATGAATGGATTCAACAGCAAGTATCCAACATTCCACCCGAACATCGAACATTGGTCACCGCCCACGATGCCTTTGGTTATTTTGGAAAACGATACAAACTAACCGTGGTGGGATTGCAAGGTATTAGCACCGCATCGGAAGCCAATACCAAAGATATTCAAGCCATTACCAAAATTATTATTGACAATGCCATCCCCACCATCTTTATTGAATCATCGGTACCCGTACGGCAAATTAATGCGGTAAAAGCCGCCGTCATGGCTAAAGGACATACGGTGGCTATTGGCCAACCACTATTTACCGATGCCATGGGATCCCCCGGCACCCCCGAAAGCACCTATATTGGAATGATTAAACATAATGTTAATAGTATTGTAAATGGGTTAAAATAAGGGCATGACGACCACCGATATTGCGTTATCAATTAAAGACCTAACGGTGGCCTTTAATAAAAAACCCGTGCTTTGGGACATTGATTTGGATATTCCAAAAGGAGCATTAACCGCCATTGTTGGGCCCAATGGTGCCGGAAAAAGCACGTTGCTAAAAGCCACGTTGGGAATTTTGCTCCCCACCGCGGGTCGGGTGGATGTTTTTGGTCAACCGTTAAAGCGACAGCGGTCTCAAATCGCCTATATCCCTCAACGCAATGCCGTGGATTGGGATTTTCCAACCAGTGTACTGGACGTGGTATTAATGGGCACCTACGGCAACTTGGGATGGTTTAAACGGCCCGGAAACGCCGAAAAACGCCGCGCCATGGAGGCCCTTGAAAAAGTCAGTATGCATGATTTTTCAGACCGTCAAATTCGACAATTATCGGGCGGCCAACAACAACGAGTCTTCTTGGCTCGTGCCCTGGTTCAAAATGCCAGTATTTATATGATGGACGAACCGTTTGTTGGGGTGGATGCCGTCACTGAAAAAGCCATTGTTCGGCTGTTAAAAGAACTCAGAGACCAACAAAAAACAGTGATTGTTGTTCACCATGACCTTCAAACCATGCAAGATTACTTTGATTGGATATGCTTACTTAATGTTCGACAAATTGCATTTGGTCGCGTGTCGGACACATTTACGAATGATAATTTACGCCTCACCTATGGCGGGCGACATTCAATGATTCCACAGATGCATGGATAATATATCGTTAATCATTGATTATCCGGTCATGGTGGCGTTATTGGGGGTCACCATCATGGGGGCGACATCGGGCATGATTAGTTGTTATGCGGTGTTAAAAGAGCAAAGCTTACTGGGCGATGCCATTGCCCATGCCGCATTACCGGGCATTTGCTTGGCGTTTTTAATAACATTAAATAAACACCCGGGCATTTTAATGCTGGGCGCCATGACCACGGGTATTCTGGGAATGATCCTTATTACACTCATTATTCGAAAATCTATTTTAAAAGAAGATACGGCCCTGGGCATTATTTTATCGGTATTTTTTGGTATTGGCACGCTATTACTAACCATGATTCAAAAAATTCCCACATCACGTCAAGCGGGTTTGGACACCTATTTATTTGGAAATGCGGCCAGTATGTTAATGCAAGACGTTAAAATTATTGTGGTTATTGCTAGTATTGTTACCGTAACCATCTTTATTTTTTGGAAAGAATTCAAATGTGTCATTTTTGATGCGGGGCATGCCAAAAGCCAAGGGGTCCCCACGCTAAAAATTGAACTTTTACTAACGATTTTAACAGTAATTACCATTGTCATTGGACTTCAAAGTGTGGGGGTTATTTTAATGAGTGCCCTAATTATTGCCCCCGCCATTGCCGCCAAACAATGGCAACAACGATTGGGGCCCATGATGCTACTATCTGTTTTTTTCGGGTCACTGAGTTCTGCTGGCGGGGTGATCATTAGTAGTAGTATTCACCGGTTGCCTTCGGGCCCCACAATTGTGGTCTTAATGAGTGCCATCGTATTGTTCTCATTGTTATTCTCACCGCAAGGGGTGGTTATTAGGCGCATCCGACATCAGTTCAATCGTCGCCATATTCGAATGGACAGTATTATTACCAACCTTTATATTTTAGCCCAAAGCCACAGCGACCAAACACACCCACATAACATCAATACGTTAAATGTATTGGGCGGGATTCCTCATCAAAAATTACTACTTAAATTAATGGCAGATGGGTATATTTATCAACACGATGCCAACCAGTGGGGACTAACCCCGCAAGGCATTGCCAAGGCAATCACAATGTTACCGGAGCGGCGTTAATGGTTCATTTAATTGAAATTATGCTCGTTGGTTGCTTGGTAGCTACGGCCGCCGCCATTCCAGGGTGCTTTTTAATTTTACGACGCATGGCCATGATGAGCGATGCCATTAGCCATTCCGTATTTTTGTTCATTGTTATGATGTTTTTTATTGTTCAAACCCTTCATTCCCCATGGCTCATTATTGCCGCCGCCATGACAGGACTAGTTACCGTAATACTTACCGAACGCTTAATTGCCACAAAACAAATGAAAAAAGATGCCGCCATTGGTCTTATTTTCCCATTATTTTTTGCCTTGGCCATTATACTGATTACTCAATTTGCCGGCATGATCCATTTGGACCAAGATGCCGTAATTTTGGGAGAAATTGCCTTTACACCGTTTAACCGATGGTTGCTATGGGACGTGGATATGGGACCGGTCGGGGCCTGGATCATGGGCGTTATTGCCTTGATAAACATTGGCTTTATCAGTCTTTTTTATAAAGAACTAAAATTAGCCACTTTTGATACCGCTCTGGCTACCAGTCTGGGATTGGCCCCCAGTTTATTGCATTATGGGTTAATGGCCTGTGTTAGCATAACCTGTGTCGGCGCCTTTGACATTGTGGGCACTATTTTAATTGTCGCTTTAATTATTACGCCCCCCGCCTGTGCTTATTTGCTCACCCGTCGGTTATCAAGCATGATTTTATTAAGTGTTCTAATTGGATGCTTGTGCGCTATTTTAGGTACGTTATTGGCTGTGGCCATTGACGGGTCAATTGCCGGCACCATGTGTGGCATCGCTGGAGGATTATTTATTCTTATTTTTTTATTTTCGCCCGAACATGGATTGGTCAAACGAATCTACAATAATCAACGCAACGCCGTGCATTTTTCGGCCATATTGCTAACCATTCAATTTTTAAATCACCAAGGGCCCTCCACCGACCCATTTGAGTACTCAATGATGAATTTAACCGATCATATGGGATGGTCAGATACCTTTGCAAAAAAAGTGGTTAGCCATGCCTTGCAAAAAAATTATATTGCCACACATGCCGCCAATTATCAGCTAACCCCCTTTGGGATTGAAGTGGCTAAAAATGCCATGGCCTCCAGTTAAGCCGGGTTATTGATATCCCACCAATTCAACATAGGCCTTTCCACGATGCGACCCCGTAACATCGCACTTCCCCTCCCAATAATTGGTTTGTTGTAATATCGATGTGGGATGCACCATCTGATGGTTCACCGTGGCATTTGTAACCACATGAATGCCCAATTTTGGCACCTCCACCCGCCATTGAACTGGGTATTTCACCTGTGTTTTAGGATCGGTCCACCACGCCAATGGAGTTAATGTATATTCCCCATACACCACGGGAGTGACCGCCCCTGTGGCCGACACGAATGACCCGCTCGCGGTTGGCAATACCAATCGATTGGCATCTCGCAACTGATAAATCATCAATTCCGTTTGATCGTCAAATTGAATAGCAAACCAATCCCAACCAAATGTTGTAGTGTCGGTTAAATCCGGGGTAAACACTTCATGGTCCATCCAGGCTTCGGCACGGGTAATGACTCGTTCTTGGCCATTAAATACCAGCGTGCCATCGCCAACAAGTCGTGTCATGGAATAATAGTACGATGCCGCTCCCTTGTCTTGGGTTTTTTGATGAAAACCACGGTCGCCGTGAAACACAATGGGTTTGGTGTTTTTTAGCGCTAATTGCAACGCATGGTCGCCCTTTTCGGCCGATATTACGAAGGCATTTCCGGACGAATAAACCTGAAAAGGGCCATTTTTAACCGACAATTCACTCACCTTGGCCTCGGAAAACCCCGCCGCTTCTCGGTGCGAAAATTCCGATTCATAAAACCGATCATTTTGATCATCAGTCAAGGTAAAATGCGTTACAAATATATGGTTAAATGCCCATGGCGTACGCTCCTGATGAAAGGTATTACCAATTCGGAACATGGTGAATTCAAAGCCATAATTGTACGACATTTCTTCACCCACCATTAAATGACCGGTAAAATACCACCATTCAACCCCGTAATCGAGATGCGCCCCATGATCACGAGGAAACGCCCAAGGATATAATGGTGTTACGGGCTTAAACCCAAAACTGGCCATCGACAGTATCATAATACCGAGCCACCATTTAATCATTTTGAGCCACCCTTAATGTATCCAACCGATGCTTTTTAAGGCTATAAACCCCCCATAATGTGACGTAGCTCATAATGATACAAAGCCCACCAACCACCAATACCGGCGGAAGACGATAGTGCATGGTCATGGTCCAACCAAAAATAGGGCGATTAATCGCATGAATCAGAATATATAAAATACCCAATGTCATGCCCAACGATACCAGAACACTCAACCACGTAATACCCCCAATTTGCACATAAATATACCGAAAAATAAATGCATGGGATCCGCCAATGGCTCGAATTTGACGTAATTCCTGCCACCGATCCATCACGGCAATACTGACGTAATTAATTAATGCCAACGCCGCAATAAGGCCCGATATCAAGGCCAACATCCACGTAATCTTAAACGTTTGATCAAATATCTGCAGTGCCCGATCCCGAAGACCTTGATTTGAGCTTAGTAACACCCCTTGTTGATCCGATGCGGCCTGAAAATCAACAAAAAAACGAGTGTCTTTAATGGACTTGTTCAACTTTATACCCAACCCATGCACTCCCACATCGTTAAACAAGGACTGTGCCAATACGGTACTCATCTGAATCACCCCTTGATCCGTTCCATAGCTATAAAAAATATCCACAATCCGAACCCGCTGGGGGCCGTGATCACCATTTACTATCAATGAATCCCCCACCCCTCGACCGGTTTTCTGATAAAATGACTCGGACACGTACACCTCGGCCATGGGATCCTTCATGGGGATATTGTCTTTTAACTTTAATCGGCGTTTATACGTATTTAATACCGACGCTTTCGATGCCAATACCGAGGTTGGGTGGCCATCTACCATGATTTTATAATGCGAAATCGGGTCCCACAATTCAACATCTGGGTGCTCTTTAAATTGAGTCAACAAATCCGCCGGCAAGGGAACCTCAAACGTCACACGGTTGGCCTGATTATAAATATAGACATCCGCCCAGTTGCTGGTTTCAATCCAATCAATCACCGTAGTTCGAAAACTCTGAATAAAAAAAGACAGCGTTAAATACAAACAAAATGCCAGGGACAACGCACCAATGGTCACCCAATTTTTAACCAAATGTTTTTCGATCGCCACCAATGACGACGTAATCGCCGGAGACTTTATGGCCTTCAGCACATGCGTTATCCCCATTAGTATCAATGGTACCACCCCCATAATGCCCACTAAAAAAAGCCCCATATTAATGTACCCCCCATACACCGAACCCGTAAATTTAATAAATGTTCCCAGAAAATACATACTGGCACCAATCCCCCCACTACCCACAATAAACGCACCCACCAGCCATGGAAGTGACTGACGTTTTGTTAAGTAAAAGCCATGACGAAAGAATGATGTCTTTGAACGAATGGCCATCCACGGCGCTAACCCGTTCACAACGCATGTGACACTACCAATCAGCCCCGTCAACCACAATGTTTGAAACGATATCGATACATCCGATGGATGAATGGGGTAATACAAGGTTGAAATGGTTTCTTTCACTGCCCACAAACTCCAGGCCCCTAACTGCGTTCCAATGGCAATGGCCAAGCCATAGGATACCAAAAAGATCGTCCCCATTTCAATAAAAACCAGCCGCACTAATTGCCACTGTGTCATGCCCATGGCCAAACAAATTTCGTATGTTTTTTGACGTGATCCCGATATAAAATTAAAAAACTGATAACTAATTAGCCCACTCACTAAAATAGAAAATGTCGATAAGAACATTAAGTTTAAAGAAAATGAATCGGTTATTTTTTTTGTTGTCTCGGCATGTTGATGCGGCGGGGCCGCATACAATGACGGATGAATGGCGGCCAAGGCCTGATTTAACGCCCCCAACAAATGATCCTCAATCACCACGTCCATTTCCGTAAGGCCGGTAATACTTGGGAAATAATTATAAAATGCGACCAAATCCAATACCAAAATCGTCGATGTATTGTCATCAAAGGACCCCGTATCCACCACTGGGATCCGAGTGTTTTTTTGATGGTGGTGAATCGTTAGTTCACCCTGGGACATATAATCCGATCCGCCATTTGTAATGCCATGGTAGGGTAGCGAAAACAACGCATCCACGGCATCGGCATCCACAGACCAGGCATTCGAGGGGACATTGATCATGTCTATGCCCCAAATTTTCAACGATTCATCGTCCCCGGTTTTCATATTCCGTACCATGGCCATTTTCTCGACTTTGGCAATGACATGATCCACCATGGGCAATGCCGAAATGGCATAGTAATCCGACAACGATATCCGCCCCTGTTTACTTTTAATCGTGGTATTTGAAAACGACGTGGCGGCGGTTTGCTTTGAAACGTAATGCAATATGGTATCGCTGTAGGATCGGGTGGTTACAAATAACGATAACCCCAAACTGATCCCCAAGCACGTTAACACCAATTTCACCCAATTTTGGGCATAGTATCGCCCAATAATCAATTGAAATAAGGCAACGGTATTCAAGAAGTAATGACTCCGTCCACCAGGGTAAATTGCTGAGTCGCAATGGATTTAAATGCATCGTCATGGGTAGCAATAAAAAACGTGGTTCCAAAATCGGTTGCACACGACTGAATTAACGCCATCATACGTTCACGATTATGGGAGTCCAGGTTCCCCGTGGGCTCATCGGCCAAAATAACGGCCGGTCGGGTCACCATGGCCCGAGCAAAACTCGCGCGCTGAAGTTCGCCGCCCGAACAATCATTGGGAAATTGACTTAAAATGGTCTGAATCCCCAAATAATCACAAATGTCATCAAATGTTTGATTTGGTTTATTCTGCATAATTAATGGCAACCGAATATTTTCTTCAAGTGTTAAATTGGGAATCAAGTTAAAAAATTGGTATACCATGCCCACCTGATACAACCGAAAACGAGCTCGTTCATCGGTGGTTAATGACGATACCTGGGTGTTATCTACCCAACAATCCCCGGTGGTGGGAACATCCAGTCCGGCCAGTAGATGCATTAACGTGGTTTTTCCGGACCCACTCTTCCCATATAGAATATTAATATGACTGTCCGTTGTGTCAATGGTGATGTCCGATAAAATGCACAACTCTTTATGTTTTAAGGGAATAATTTTCGTGAGAGATTGGGTATTAATCATATATTTATTATTATATCGGATTTATTCCATAAACGGATACGATTCCCACGGATCATCATATTCAATATCCGCCGCTTCAGCGATTTGCCCATCGATGCTAAAGCTAAACCCACCGTACGCCGCCGTGGGCTCGGGAATATGCAGTATTCCCGTCACTCGAATGCCCCGTGCATCCATATCAAGGGAAACATCCTGAGACATTTCAACATAAATCATTTGATTCGGTGGCGGGGGTGGCACATGCAAACAGGCCAATGGATCGGGCACTAAAATAAAGGTCGTTACACTTGAAATATCCGGCCCCAATTCCAAGGGTACCATAAACCCCTCAATCTGAATGGAGGTACCCGCCAATTGTTTCAGTGATTCTGGCATATCACCCGTCTCATAATTTAATGCCCGCAATTGGTCCCAGGATACCACGTGAACCACGGTCGTGGGCCATACTGAATGGGAAAAAATAATAAAAAGTATTACCGCGTAGTGGATCCACCTCATGAATGTAACAAACTTTCGGAAATACTCTTCCGATATGCCTGAATGGCGGGAATAGTACTAATCAGTGTTCCAAAAACAACCATTACCCCCATCCATACCCCATCCATGATCGTTAAGGTATCCATGGCCAAAACAAGACCCATCTTGGCCTGCAAGAACGGGGCCAATAAACGGCCAACCATCATCATCAACCCCATACCCAGCCCCACACTCAAGCACGTAATTAACAGCGCCTCTAACATCATTAACAAAAAAATCTGATACGGCCGACACCCCATGGCACGCAACAACGCCAACTCCTTTTGTCGGTGATGAATCGACATGCATAACGCCAATAAAAGACTCATAAACGAAATCACGCTCACCAATATGGTAATGATTAAAAAGGCATGATTAATCATTGAAAGGCTGGCCCATAACTGAGAAAACGCCACGCCGGGAATCACCGCCGATAACGGTTCATCAAATGCATCAATAATGTGCCGTTGTACCGAAAAAATAGACAACGTTGAGTGCAGCCCTACCAACCCCCCGGTAATGGTTCGTGGTGGGGTATCCGTCGCCGGGCCACCACGACTATGCAACGCATCCATCGCGGTTACATGAACATGTAACGATGCATCGACGGGGGTGCCTGTGGGCATTAAAATTCCCACAATATTAAATACGGTATTGGCGTGAGGGCGAGCAATACGCCCCGTACCGTGCGACAAATAAAGGGAGTCGCCCATCCGATACCCCAAGGTCCGGGCCACATCGGCCCCAACCACCACATCCAATGGCCCCTGAAGTGCGCGCCCATATTCAAATGCCAAAGATTGTTTTTGACCGTATTGATAATGATCAAAATACGCATTCGTAGTGCCAATCACCGGATACCCTTTATGAGAATCACCCAACGAAATAGGAATCACCCATTTTACCGCAGGCAAAGCACGAATCTGTTCAAGGGCCGCCCATGACATGTTGGCCACTGGTTTTCCAACCCTAAATATAGTGTAGAGTAGCAATTGAATATCCCCGCTTCTGGCCCCAACAATTAAGTCAGTGCCCGAAACACTGTAACTTAAACTGGTTTGTGCGCTGTACTTTATTTTTTGAACCCCCATTACCACCATGGACGACAGCCCAATCGAGAGCATTAACAACCCCACCATGCTCTTTCGACTCAACATACTCTTCCATGCCAGACGAAATAATGACATTATTCCGTGCCTTTGCCCAACAAGTCCGTCATGGCCACATGCCGTTTAAACCATGCTTTTAACGTGGTGTCATGAGATACAAATAACAGTGTGGCCCCCACCTTCTGGGTTTCATTAAATAATAACGTCATAAATTGGTCCTTATTCAATGAATCCAATGCCGACGTGGGTTCATCGGCCATAATCAGTTCTGGCGCACCGATCAATGCTCGCGCAATGGCCACCCGTTGCTGTTGCCCCACACTTAATTGCGTCACCGGGGCCGTGTATCGGGCCGAATCAATGCCAATATCCTGAAACCATTGTCGAGCTGCACATAATAATGTCCCAAAGGTTTTCACGGCATGGGCCTGTCGTTTTTTAGAAAATACACAGGGCAACATAATATTTTCGATGACCGATAAATACGGTACCAAATTAAACGATTGAAAAATAATGCCCATGTGATCCGCACGAAATTGATCGCACATGGGCGCCGTTAATTGATGAATATTCGTACCAAGAAGTGTCACGGTTCCCTGATCCGGTGAGGTCAGTCCGGCCATAAGATTTAGCACAGTGCTCTTCCCCGACCCACTGGGCCCATCCAAAAAAACCGATGTGCCAGCCGCCACCTGAAAATCCTTAAGCCTCAACGAAAATGCCTCGGGGCCATCGTATTGAAACCGCAGGTTATTTAAATGAATCATTGAACGGTTATTTTGGCCATACTAAGTGGGGAGCCGTGGCCAGCCAATCAACCGTGGTGGCCCCATCCTCCGTCACAATCGTGGTTTCAATGGCCTCAATGTCATTAATATTCTCAAACAACGTGGTGGTTATCGCCGAAATTGCTCCATCATTTGGCAACAAATACACCACCCGAACTGTAAATTCAGCATGCTCCCCCCCCGTTAAAGAAGATACTTCCACATGGTGGGATCCATGCGAAGCATCATGCGCCGACTCATTGTGATGGTCATGATGATGATGGTCTGAATCGTTGGGCGATGATGTCTTGGGCAACGAATCGGGGATGCCATGTGTAAACCCCACGTGTTGGTCTTGGGGGACCAGGGCTAAGGGGATGTGCTTTTTTCCTCGCCATGACCATTGGTGCGTATAAAACGTAAACAATGACTGACGCAATGTGGCCAGTGCCTGAGTTAAACGAGCCAATTCCTGAGGGGTTTGTGGCGAATGCTCAAACCCGATCACAGAATCCGCGGGTATGGTTAAGTTCAAATGAATCCGTCCGGCCGATTGTGCCATATTCAACGTGGCCGTCCCATGAACATGGGCCTTATTGGGGACTGCATGCGCCATCACAAATACCCCCAACCATATCATAACCACTCTCATTAATTGGGGCATTGTTGACACCGTCCATACAAATTAAAATCATGCGATGTAATTTTAAATTTTTTATTGGGAAGTAATGGGGTTAAATTAATGGCCATTTTTTCGATATGGCACGCATTCAAACAATACAATGTTTCGCAATCATAACAAAAAAAATGATGGTGATGATGATGACCAGAAGTTAACAGTTCGTAATATGACGTCCCATTTTTAAGTGCAATGGCTGTGGCTACTTTATTAACCACCAGTTTATCTAATATACGATACACGGTGGTCTTATTGGGGGTGAGCCCCCGAGCATTTAAACGATCCATGATTTGGGCCATGGATACCGCATGTTCCGATGTTTTAAGGAGTTCCACCACTGTATTTGATAGAATTGTGTGTCTCTTAAATGTCATGTAAAACCACTATAATTCACCTTTTACATTTATGCAAACGCAACACGGTTGCATTTAGTTTGAACGTTCGCTATACTCTTGGCTATGACTCAAACAATTAATCCACTTTTTAATTCTCAACATAGCATTCATTCGCTCGATACGTCTCAAATCAATCGTCAGCAACCGAACAAATGTACCCCTCTCACCAATCAACAAAAAGCAACAACCCACCAACAACTCAAAACCGCCCTTACAACCAATAAAGATCAAAATCAATCTGATTTAACGGCGGCAATAACGGCCGCAACAACCCAAACACAACAACGAATCAAGGCAACAACCAATGATACTGAAAAAAATCGGTTAAACCAACGGATTGAGGATTTAAACAATATTAAATCATTTATTAATACCAACCCTCAAAGAACTTTCATTGGCCTGATTGGTTGGGGCAAGGGGTGCTTGCGTTCGAGTTTAGCCCCCGGAAGTAATATTAGTGCCGTGGATGGGTTTTTATATAAAGACACCAATGGAGAATTAACGTACCAACGACTGAACTCATGTTTGGAGTTTTTTTTAGCGCCTGATAACCATCAAAAAACAAAAATTATTTCTCTTAAAGAAGGGTGTTCTTCTACGTGGGATTTTGGATCAAATAATAATCAAAATCCATGCCAAAATACATCATGCTGCCACGTTCAACATGTTTCATCACAAAATAGCCATTTATCCCAAGTGCAACTCAATCTGTTTGATTCCTCTAACGAAAATAGTCAGTTAAATACATTAAAACCACATATAATTGAATTACTCCAATTTGATCATGCGTATCATGAACTTTTCAAAAACCTTCAGGCAGATAAAGAAAAATATGATGGCTATGTAAAAGAATTACAAACTTATTATAAAGAACTTAATAAAAGTCAAAATCCCCCCCCCGACAAAGATTGGGTCAAAAACACCATTCAAAGCCTTCATGCATTGGGCTGTGGTTTGGCTCATTTCTTGGGAAAACCTTCAGAAGAAGAAGATCCGACTTACAATCAACGCGCCGATATTAGTAATGCCAAATCAATGATTATAACGAAGGACAATACCCCAGAAAAAATTGTGCTCTACCTAAATAGTTTAATTAATACTCGAAATAATATAGAAGAAAATTTAAAGATCAAAGGAGACAATGCCCACTTACTAAATCAGATCAAAGCAAAAATCCATGAATTGACAAAGGAAAAACAATCATCATGACACCCACAACGCAATCGTCGCCAACAATTCCAGCCAATATTTTAAATGAACTTAAAGAATTATCGGACGTGTTAAAAAACATTGATTACTTTACAGAAAAAGAAAACGTTCAGTTCAATGCCCGACGACAAGCCATTGATACTCGCATTACCATTAATAACCGAAAATCCGATGAGTATTTAACGTGTCGCGATATTCCTGAACAAAAAGACCATGCCGACGACATGCTCTTGGATATTTTAAGTGAACATGTTCAAATTCAATATTTAAAGTTTTCGCAAATGGATGCCTTTATTACGGATATTTACCATCGATTGGGGCGTATTGGCGCATCTCTAAATAATGTGATTCAGCCACTGATGGTGGAATATGAGGCCAAACATAACGGCCCGAGTAGCGAATGAACTCTGTTAACGGTGTAACCAATAAACCCACTTTGACGGGTGCAAATTTGGAAACCATGGCCTCAAACATTAATAAAGGCGGGGCCACGAAACCACAAAAAACAGACAATCAACCTAAGCCCATTATTTTTAATGATGCGCCCAATGATGGTCCCTGCAAATGTAAAGATTGTGTGGTCAATGAAAAACCTCGTGATACCAACCCTAAAAAAGGGGACGCAACCAACGATAACCCATCAACCGCCAACTCAAAACGATCAAATACCACAGTAACTCAACAAAATAACTCGCCTACTAATACAACATCATCTCAACCCACCACTCAACAA
>JBMTIN010000020.1:0-13660 GCA_049437345.1 Candidatus Marinamargulisbacteria bacterium | reverse complement strand
AGACTTAGGATCTAGTGTCTTTGACGTGGGGGTTCAAGTCCCTCCACGCGCACCACAACCTTTTTGATCCATCAATAAAAATACACTCATAACCGCAAAAAAAAAACTCTCATTTAATTTAAAAAAATTCATGTGTCGATTTACGCTCAATTATGGTAGTATGATTTTAAAAAGAAAAAAGGAGTTACCCCAAATGGCAATTGAATTTTATAATGTAAAAAAACGAAAAAAGGTGACAATCAATGCATCTGACATTGAAAAAGTAACCTATGACCGTGAATTAAAAGACGGATCAAAGCAAACACGTTACGCATTTAAAGCCGTTGATGACGATGGCACTAATCTTACCAAGTTCTGCTCTAAAGTCGACTACGATAACCTATAGTTTCGTTTTATCTTAGCGATCAGATCGGCGCGTCCTTCTATGAGACCTGTCGAAATCTGATCGCTGACCGTAATTACCCGAATCGCTTAAATCTATATTAATCGGTTTCTTTTATTGTAAAATATCTCCAGAGTCCTTATTATAAAGGGCATGTTAATTGATTTATTTGATGACGAGCAAGAAGATCCCAACGACTTTGTATCCTTTATTGTGTTTGAACCAGCGTCACTTCGTATTCCTGACAGTGACTTACTACTGATTGGCGACCCAGTGAGCGAGTTGTTTGAAAACGTCATGGCTTCACCTCATTTTAATAATACGATTCAAGATCAAACCCTAATCAACCGATTGCAACGCATTGAAATGATGATTGATTTGTTAAAATCAAACGATGGTCTTATTTTGACCAAATTTTTAAATAATATTTGGCGACGTTACGCATTTTTTAGTAACCTAGGTGAATTATTTTTAACTCAACGAGATTTAAACCGATTGGTTCCCGATGCGACGTTCAAAGAAAAAATGATTCTTGATCGGTTTATTGAAACCCCCGATGATAATGACACTACCGCAGAAACAACAAATCAAAAAAATAATGATAACACCATAGACACATCCGATACAGAAGTGGATGAACTAAATACAAAGTAATCATCTCCCATTGACCGACCTAGCACTTCGTCAATTTGATTTTTCATTGCCCGATTCATTAATCGCGCAAACCCCTCAAAAGGAACGCGATAGTTCTCGTTTACTTCATTTTAATCGGTCAGATAATCACCTCAAAGACCATTCATTTAAAAACATCATTGATTTAATTCCCAATCATAGTGTCATTGTATTAAATAATACCAAAGTCATTAATGCGCGGGTACTTGCCCGTCGCACTACGGGCGCCAAAGTTGAATGTTTTTTTCTGGAAAAATTAAACACCAACCAGTGGCGTGTATTATTAAAAAATAGTCGTCGTGTTCAAGAAAGTGATACCCTCATTGTCGATGACTATCATCAGATCACCATATTACAAAAAAGTGATAAATATGCGCATGTTCAAATCGAGGGACCTCTTTCAGATATGGCTTTTTTAGACGCTTTCGGAGAGCCCCCCTTACCACCTTATATCAAAGCATCTCACCCCCATGATCATGCGGATCGGTATCAAACGATATTTGCAAAAGAACCGGGCGCCGTAGCCGCACCCACAGCTAGTTTGCATTTTACAAATGCACTATTTTCTCAATTAACCCAAAAAGGCATCGATATAATATATATTACCCTTCATATTGGATTAGGGACGTTTAATCCCATTAATACCGATAGAATTGTTGATCATAAAATGCACCACGAATCATATCATATTAATTTTGAATCAGCGACACGCCTCACCCAAGCCAAACGGTCCGGAAAGTCTATTTTCGCGATTGGTACTACCGTTGCACGATGCCTTGAATCCAATATACAGAATAATGTATTTGTCGAAGAACGTGCATCAACCAACCTATTTATTTACCCCGGATATACCTTCAAAGCAATTGATGCCTTGTTAACCAACTTTCATTTACCAAAGTCGTCATTGCTTATTTTGGTCTCGGCATTCATGGGTCATCGAAATACACAACGAACCTATCAACATGCAATAGAGAATCGATACCGATTTTTTAGTTATGGGGATGCCATGCTCATTACATAATGATCCAACGTATTCTTACATATATACTGTTTCTTCCCTGCCTCCTACTTGGTGTTGACCATTACATGCCAGGGTACCCCAATTATTCACCCATCGTTGAAAATAAAACCGTGGTTCCCACGGAGAATATTTACCCCGATGTCAATGTATCTGGATTCATTGAGATGAAAGTCAGTGGTCGAGATTACTCCGATGACATTAATAAACTTGAAACCATTCGACAAGACAACTATTACAAAAAAATTCCGAACGATGTATTAAAAGGTAGCCCACGATTGGAGAATCGATACGACGTAAACGCCAAAGGCTTGTTAGATAAAAATACCGAAGTAAAGTTTTCGGTGATGAAAGAACCAGACTTTCCCCTGGTAGGACACGTTTATATTCGAAAAGATACTTCTGAGATTACACTTGGAGACCTCAATTCAAGCTACCAATCCGGAGACTATGTGAATATAGAAAAATACTTAAATGGAATTGAAGTCAAAACACAGCAATCTCACTGGACGGGGCAAGCCACCCTTGGAAAAGAAAAATCAGAACCCCAATTATACGAAACCTTCGGAAACGATACCCGTGTATATAAAGTTGGAAAATCTTTTTTACTGGAAGGATCCGTTATGGTGTATTTGAATAATAAATCATTAAAAGAAGGCCCTGACTATACGATTAATTACTATGATGGCACCATTACGTTCGCACGCACCTTAACAAAGGTAGACTATATAAAAATTATTTATGAATTTACTAATCCAGTACAAGACTTTATTCCATCATTGTCCAGAAAAAATTTTACTGGAATAACTTATACTTATAACCCGTCCCAAAATATAAAAATCAAAACCTTTGTCATTGCATCACACAATGAAACCATCACTATAAATGATACTCAAACCATGGCCACCAACCGTGTTCAATTAGCGAAAACGCCGATTGAGTTAGGATCTGATATTGTATACTTTAATTCGAAACAATTAACCCGTGGCATTGATTACTTTTTAAAAAATGATTCAGGATTATTGCGATTTAAAAATAAATCGTTGCGACAAAATGATACTATTAAAGTTCATTATAATTACTATAAAACCAAAGACAAAAAATCTCAACAATTTGGGAATGGAACCCCTGGACCCTATTATTTACCCCATAATGATATTATAAAAAACACATTGGATATTCAACTGAGCGGAAAACCCGCCAATGAATTCATTGACTACTTATATAAAAAGAATACAAACAGCATTGAATTTTTATACCCTATTTATCAAAATAAACTTATTGAATTTAGCTACACCTATAAGATATCCAAAGAAACCAATAATCCATTTAGAAATGAACCCTATTCATTTTCAGTAACTCATTTGAATGAGTCCACCGTTGTCCGTGATGATCGATCCATAAGTCAAGAAGATGTATCCCCCATTCAAATTGAAGGACCAAATAATAATATTATTGTACTGCCTCATAACCCCATTGATCAAAACAAACCCATTGAGGTTATCATGAACGGTACCGCCCTCACTAAAGATACCTACACAATCAATTACTATGAAGGAAAAATCATATTAAACAACCAAAGCAATGTTAATATTAACGCAATCA
The DNA here is from genome assembly GCA_049437345.1 of Candidatus Marinamargulisbacteria bacterium. Lineage (GTDB taxonomy): Bacteria > Margulisbacteria > Marinamargulisbacteria > UBA817 > UBA817 > UBA817. The sequence goes on along the minus strand of JBMTIN010000020.1, from coordinate 9,983 downwards.
AACTTCGTTATTTTCACATTGATAGTATTTATTCAGAACACTCATTAAATGGCCTCAGTATCGCCGAATATACACAGGATCAAATTCAATTTCGATCACTCCCTATAAAATACAATGGAATTCAAACGATAACACTTTATAACCCCAATGAAATGATTTTAGAAGAAGGACGTGATTATGAACTCACTTACTTAAATAATAGCGCTGAATTTATTGACCTTCGTGTCAAATTTATTATTGGAAATAATTCCATTCTGACATCCTACCCAAATAGTTCAGATATTATTAAATTTGACTATTTATATACGCCAAGCATCAATGATACAGAATCAAACTCAACACATGAAATGACGGATGTCCGAATTAAACGAAAAATAACATCTGATTGGGATATTTACGGTGAAATTGCTAATACAAAATACAGCTATGCCAAATCATCTGAATTTAAAAAAGAAGTATTTTCATCCGAACAAGAAGATAATCGATATGAATTAAGTAAATCTCCCATTGAAGAAAATTCTGAAATGATTTTCATTAATGGATTTTCACAAACCCGAGATACCGATTATAGCATTAACTATGAAAAAGGTGAGGTCCACTTTATTAATAAAACCATTCCTAGTGGTCAGAATGTGGAGATTTCATATCGCTATTTTTTATCGGACAAACCCAATAAAAATAATGTAAATGCGTATTTGGTGGAATCTGTATATGCGCCGTCATCAAATATAATCAAAATAAATAGCAAAATTAATTACGTTGATCCTAATTTTATCCCCATTGGAAATATTAATATTAATCAGGGCGCATCAAAATTCAGTAATGAAATTTATTGGAAATTATCCACAAATGAATATGCCTCATTTTTACACGAAAATGAAACTATTCAAAATAAAGCGTACAGTACAATGTACTCTAAAGATAGTTATTTATCGAAATTTAAATTTAATAGCTTGGCATTTGAAACCACACATGAAATTCGTTATGACGATGTACAATCATCCAAAAATTATAAAGAAAAACCAAAAAAAATTATTCAATACCAAAATAATATTGGATATTCATTTGGTAATGACCGAATTAACATAAATAATTCATTCTCTCAAAAAAATGAACAACAATCTTCCAGTAATTATTTAAATTCATTTCTCAGTGGGTCACAATTAAACTACGTCAACAACTATGCTGTGAATGGTTGGTTAAAAAGTGGGATGTTTTCCCCATATATTGGTATTAATGTTGATAAAACCAATGCCAAAGAAACATCAACCTATTCTGAAAAAATATTGGAAAACATGGGCTTTCAATCTTCCATAAAATTAAATGATCAAATCACTAACGATACATTATTTGATAAAAGTATATACCGATTATCGTATATCGACGACACCATGTATCGTGACACGTACTATAATTATTCAAATACCGCCTATGTATCTCCTTATCCGTGGGTAAATACTAACATTAATATTAATCACGAGGAATCGATTAGCCCGATCCCAGGCCAAGAAGATCGCGTGGAAGATCGCCAGGGGTACAATATTACACAATTATCGAATGACGCCGGACTTGAGTTTTTAAAATCCCCTGACTATTTAATTCATCTATTTAAAGGAAGCACCAGTAGCTTAGGGTATTTAATAACCAAACGACGCGAAAATAATCAATTAAAAAATTATAAAGAAAACCGTCTATTTGGTCATCTGAATCAATTCTCTCCCTTTGACGGTTTTTTAATTCCAAATACAACACTGGATACCTATCAATCCAATTTAATAGATAATAAAATCACCAGTTACCAAAAATATAATCAATCCAGTGCTAAATTTTATGCGATTGGTACCTCGTTTACCTATAAACCCAATAGCACTTACGGCCGCTATTTTTCTTTTGATGGCCAATTAAATCAATCCAGATCCATCGGAATCAGTACATTAATCATGAGCTCAAATACAGAAAATATCACTGAATTATTGCTATTCAATAATCAAAAATCCACTGGTATAACCATATCCCCACCCAATATTCCATTATTACTCACGAAAATTCATCAACCAATTGTTCGCCTTGAACGATCTTGGAAAACAAAAATTGATGAAAATAATACTCAATCAAATGATATTAATAATCGTCAAAACTTTATTAATAATAGTGATTACATCACTGATCAGTACAATATCAACTACCAATTATTCAATAAAATCACTTTTGAGAATCAAGGAATCAATGAAATATCATTTTTTAATCGAAATAAACAGGCCACCTCCACCGGTTCTTTGTTTCGACATCAACGATCCATTGATCAGTCCATTGATTGGTCCATATTTAATCTAAAGAATACGGAATACGCGAAATTTGACCATCTTAATCAATATAAAAGTCGTCAAATTAACCAATTCCCATCGGAAATCATCCACACGTATGACGGATTTCTTAATATTACAGAATACCTAGCACAACATCGCACAGAATGGATAATTGCTCAATTTTTATCCTTGCGCGGACAAATTGAGGGTCAACAATTTGATCAAGTTATCGTCTCGTCCAATACCACAGAAATCGACGATCAATTTCAACAATTAAAAGCCAGTTCTGGTATTATTTTAAAACCATTAAGTGGTCTTAGTATGAGTTATGATTATGGTATTAAACAACTGAAATCAAACCAATTGAATAAAAAACGCGGTAATCAAGATCTCATTGACATTACCTATAACCCCATAAAATATGAGAACTTTAGCCTCCAATTTAAATTTGCCAAAGAACGAAACTGGGGATTTGGTTTTAATACAATTGAAAAAGATCAATTAAGGCAAACGAGTAATGAATCGTTATCTATTACTATTATTCCGCGAAATGATGACATTTATTTAGGGTCATTAATAATGGAAATTACAATCCCGATTAATTCGTCGGATCACTTAGAATCTGTTCTTCTAACCGGTGAAGGTTACTTAAAAAGAATCGTGGACCGTATTAATCCATCCAATGATCTAATGATTAATGGACTGTTATTTAACCTTCGGCTGAATCTTTAATTTGAATTCCTTATTTTTTATTTGAATAAATCCAGACATATTGGCACACTTAATACTAATGATTCGGTTTAAATGCTTCATGATTATATCTCTCATCATTTTTGGTATCTGTCCATGCCTGACGATGGCGATTACAGAGATCAAATCCAACCTATATTTTTCTGAAAATCCCATTACATTTGATCCCCCATTAATTAAAAAAAACAATCATGTGTATGTGCCGATTCGGGCACTTACCCATTATTTTAATGGAACCATTCGTCAATCAAAACGAGATTATATGTACACAATTACGATTCAAAAGACATCATTTAACATAAAGCCAAATCAAGTCAGATACACGGCCAATACATTGCCCAACACATTCAAAATACCCCCATTTAATTACAAAACCCGTCTATATGTTCCTCTAGATCCTATATTACAACACTTGGGTTACCAGTTAACCAGAAAAAATGGTCATTTTTATGCGTCTTTAGCTCAAACATCACGTGTGTATGCCCCATCGCCCCCCTCCTTTAAAAGTACCCCCTCATTACCTTTAAAACCAGCACGTATATCACATCATATTCGTCAAATATACCTGCCCATCTCAAAAAAAAAATACCCGTTAGATATTATCAATAAAGGGGGAACACAATATGTAAACTTACGTCATTTTTTATCATTCTTAGGGTACTCCACCTCGATCATTCAGAATCGAGTTTTACTTAAAAAAAATAACACTATTTATGCATTTAAAAATGGTGAAAACACCGTACGTATTTCATTTAATAATCAAATAATTGATCGAAAACTGAACCATACCCCACGCATTATTAATCGTATGTTTTATGTTCAGCTACACCCTTTCTTAAATGACCTGGGATTTGATTACATTGAAAAAGGAAGTCAACTAGTAATCCTTAAAAAAATTCATTCTATCAAATCAGTGCCCCCTCATGATGTCATTATTCAAAAAAATAGCCGTATTTTATTTAGAAAAGGAATCCCGTTATCGTCTCCCCATCGAATATATTGGGACTTTAAATTCACAAAATGCCCTAACTCCCCCGATCTTATCTGGCCATCCCCAATTAAAAAAGTTATTTTAGGTCAAAATAATCTGGATTGCCGAATGGTTATTTACTTAAATTCACCTCAAAAAGTAACGCAGCAAACCATCAGTCCAACCAAAACAGGTCTTGTATTTTCCCCATTAAATGAAAAACACCGTGCCCCATCTAAAAAAATAGCTAACCAAAGCGCACTATACGGTAAATTAATTATTATTGATCCGGGGCATGGGGGACGTGATCCGGGTGCTGTTAATCATAAAAATGATTACGAAAAATACTATACTCTAGATATTGCTAAAAGAATCAAACGTGAACTTCGATTAAAAGGAGCGAAAGCTGTTTTATTACGAACAAATGATACCAACCCCTCACTATACCAACGCGTACGAAAAATAAATAAATTAAAAGGGGATTTCATGGTCAGTGTTCATGTTAACTCCTTTATTAATCAACACGCCAACGGAACCGAAACATACTATTATAAAGCCAAAGAAAAAAAAGCCGCCAAAGCCATTCAACGCCAAATGGTTCGCCATCTCGGACTTAAAAATAATGGCATTAAACATGCACGCATGTATGTGTTAAAAAACACCCATGTTCCCGGAGTTTTAATTGAACCCTGCTTTATGACTCATCCCAAAGAATACCAACAACTAAAAAAACCATCTTTTCGAACCAAAATTGCCAAAGCCACGGTTCTGGGTATTGAAGATTATTTTAAAACCAAATGACTGAATATCAAATATAATTTATAGTAACAAGTATGATCAAAATAGGAATTTATGATTCCGGTTGTGGTGGGTTTACCGTACTAAATGAACTAATGGCCCAATCTGTGAATTGTCCCGTAGTATATTATGGCGATTCCGGAAATAACCCGTGGGGAAATAAACCGAAAGACGAGCTTCAAACTACGCTAAATGTTATTTCAACATGGTTTAAATCACAAAAAGTAACCCATGTTATTACCGGATGTAATACGACTGTCGGTCTATTTAAAAACACCTTATTACATCAGTTTAATCGCCCTGTAATGACCCTTTTTGATAACACTATTCAACACTACCGTGAACAACACTACACCGTTTTTTCCACAGAAAGTTCCACAAAAAGCCGCTTATTTTCCAACTTTTTGACGTCTCCTAATCACCATACTATTCAAGAAATTGCCTGCCCTGATTTAGCTTATTATATTGAAACCAACCAATTAGAAAGAGCAATGCTTGTTTTTGAAACAATGATTAAAAAATCAATGCACCCCCATATTATTTTAGGTTGCACACATTATGCGCTCCTTTTAAATAAACTCAACCAAGTATTCCCTCAAAAAAATTGGGTGAATCCCGCATCTTTTATTCACATACCTCCCGACATTCCACGAGGCGAAGCATCCCCCAACATCGCATTTTTTACGTCTGGAAATATTGATACATTTAAACAACAAATTAATCAGTACACACCATTAAAATCATATGAAATAAATGGTAAAAAATATAAATTAATCTGAGATAATCCAACCCATTTCAGACTGAATAAATGATATTAATTCATTGGGAGTAAACGGTTTAACCAACAAACTTCGAATTAACCCAAAATCCTGGCGAGGAATAGAGCTCGGTTTTCCTGTAACCGCAATAACGGGAACATCACCATGGGATGTCTGGGGTGACTTAATTCGCGATAATACGGTTGAAAAATCAGCTGATTTTAAACATACATCAAGTAATACAAGGTCAAATGATGTACTCTTCAAATAATTTAATGCATCGGTATCGTTATCGGCTATCTGAACATTAAATCCCTGATCGGCCAAGTAATGAGAAAAAATATCCAAAATAAACTTCTCATCATCAATAATTAAAATATTATAAAAACCCCCCAAGTCATGTTGAGACATACATTAAAAAAATTAAGACTTTCTAGCTTTCATACGTTTTCCGTACTTTTTATGTTTATGCTTTCTCATTTTTTTTCTTCTTTTTTTTATTAAACTACCCAATGATTAACCTCCATTTTAAATCGAAACGCCATCGATTTTGATTATATACTGAATTACAAGTCTTTCAAATAGTTACCCAGATGTCAATTCACAAAGCCGACAAATATCACCATGATCCCATACGCGTTGACATGATTGGCATAAAGTGGCCCCTTTCTCTTTTTTTAAGGCAATGCGCCAAGCAATGCGGTCTTTAAAATCCTCGGGTATGGATAACCGCTCTATACGAGCATCTCCAACCATGTCACTATTGTACACCGGTTTAATGGAAGACAATTTAATTTTAATATTCTTTGTCTTAAATAATTGATGAATTTTATCGATTATTACCGGACTAAAATAATCCATCTCAGACATCCACATCGGGTTATTACACTCCACCACCAATTGATTCTTATAAATATTGACGGGTGTCATTTGTGTGGATAACTCATTCACCAGAGAATCCCAATGCCGTAAAATTAAGGCCACGGCATGAGAATACATTAAATGATGTTTATACTTTTTAGACAATAATGACATTAATGTTTGCATAGTTTTCCATTCTTTATAGCATATAACGGGGTTTGATTTAAAGCCGTTACTTCATCTGGTTGCGTCGATACATAAATACTATAAAATAATTCAGGTATGCCGTTAATTAATACACATTTTAAATCTCGATGAATTTCTGAAAATGGTTCGTCCAATAACAATAACATGGGTAATTCTGTAATATTCTTTATAATGCGTGCTTGGGATAACTGAAAAAAGTAAGCAATGATCCGCCCCATTCCCCGAGAATAAAATAATTTTAATGAACGGTCCTTACAAAAAAATTCATAATCATCGCGATGTGGGCCTACCGTTGCCGATCGAATTAAACGCTCACGCGCCATTTGATCATTTAAGTACAATAAAACATCGGACACACTCTTTGGCTCTTGTAATTTTGAATAGTAACGAATATTGACCTGATTGACGGGCATAGAAAGGGATGCCAAAAAAACGTTCATATCAGATTCAATCCGAGATAAATAACATGTCCGCTCATCTTGAATAGCCACGATTAATGGCGCCAATAATTGATTTAAATGGCCCAATAACGAACGATCCCCATCAAATTTTAATGTTTTATTTTTTTGTAAATTTAATCGTTTATAAGCGGCTAAATTGGATCGATATGTGGCGGAGTATTGCGAAATACTATGATCCAAGCGTGCACGTCGAAATGCTGGACTAGATGTAATAAAAAATAAACTGTCAGACGATATATAATGAACACGAAAAAGAGATTGAATGGCTTTTTTATTGCGAACGGGATGGTTATTTAAAGTAATAAATTTTTTGCCCTCAGAATCCACTTTTAAATAATAACTGGTACTTGAATCATGGTGTGCAAGTTTAATGCCCATATAGCTTGATTTTTGATTAAATGGAACGATGTCTGATAACGACTTTGTTACAAAAGACTGTAAATTCCCCAAAATGTAACAAGCTTCCAATAAAGATGTTTTCCCAACATTGTTCTCTGACACTACCGATAAAAACGAGGACGCATCAAAAGATATTAAATTTTCACTTAAACACCGAAATGATTTAACCCAAACCGAATGGATCATTCAATCACTATGTAACCGATGAAACAGGCGCATCTTGAGAAGACACTTGGGGTGACTTCGATTCAGTTGATGAATCGGATGATGCGTACTCACTCATTCGAATCGGCATTAAAATATGGGTGTACGTTTCATCCCCCACAGGTTTAATCACACATGGACTGAGCTCACTATTAATTTGGAAAACAATATCTTGTTGATCAATAATTTTTAATGCTTCCTGCATCAATTTAATATTGAATGAAATTGAAATATCCCCCTCACCCAACGATGGAGTTAATGGCAACTGCTCAACATAATCGCCTAATTTAGAATTGCTAGCGGATATAATCAATTCATTGGAAGTGAATTTAAATCGTGCCACAAAGTTAGAATGAGATGCAATAATATTAGCACGATCAGCGGCACTTAATAGTAACTGACGATTTATCTTATACTCAAATAGCATCGTTTTAGGCATAACTTGCTTATAGTCTGGAAATCGACCATTAATTAAACGAGATACCATTAACGATGTTCCCACCGAGAATGAAATTTGACGCTCTGAAAGATTGATCTTAATGGTTTCGGATTTAACAGCGGTTAAAACTTTGGATAACTCTGTCATGGTTTTATAGGGAATAATGCATGAAAAATCAGGCAAAGAAGTATCCAATGAAGCATACTTCAATGATAACCGAAATCCGTCGGTGGATATAAAATCACACCGCTGATCTTTTGATTCAATTTTAATGCCACTCAAAAACTGCTTTGTTTCGTCATACGATACTGAAAAAATGGTATGCTTAATTAAATCAAGCATGACTGATGAATCTAGTTCAAATTGAACATCTTTTTCGACCACGGGGAACTGTGGGTAATCATCCATTGAAATGCCAAAAATATCAAAATCAATGGCATCCGCTTTGATGTTACATTTATAACGATCATCCAAATCAAATTCAATGACGGGTGCTGTTAACTTAGAAATAATATCGCTTAAAGTGCCTGACTTCACCAAAAAACCGGTGGGTCCTTGATTATCGATAATTGTTACGTCCAATTGATACTCAATGCCTAACTCCAAATCGTTTCCACGAAGAATCATTTTTGAATCAACTAAACGAAGATAAATATTCTCAAGCACGGGTAAGGTTGTTCGACTGGATATAGCTTTGCATACGGTGCTAACACCCAATACTAATTCAGATCGATCTACGTTAAACTTCATGACAACACTCCTTAACTGTTATTCTATTATTTAATATATATAAATATTAAGTAGTAATAATAGTAGTGTTAATATCAGGATAAGTCCAGATTTTGAGTTCATTTCCCCTGTAATATCCAGTGGAAATAATGTGTATAGTATGTGGATAACTTCCCCCGTTATCCACAAATCTTTTTATTCACAAATTTTTAACATGTTATCCACATTATTACTCACATTGTTTTCGAGCCTCTTTTTTTAAATCATCCACAATTGTTTTAACATCACTATCAGTGACTAATAATTGTTTAATTTTATCAATGGCATGAATGACCGTGGTATGGTCACGATTGCCAAAATTTTCCCCAATTTTTAGAAGTGAAATATTTGTGACTTCTCGGCAAAGGTACATGGCGATTTGTCGGGCCATAGAAATATCTTTGGTCCGTGATTTAGATGATAATTGCTCAACTGCAATACCTAGTTTTGCGGATACCATCCGTTTAATTTGAGGAATAGTAAGTGGTTTTTTATTTTGTTCATTAATTAGGTCTTTAATGATTTTACTGGCACTACTAATATTGACATTTGATTCCAATAAATTTGCATATGCTGTAATTCGGTTAAGTGCACCTTCAAGTTCTCGAACATTATTTGGAAATTGTGTCGCGACATAGTTCAACACGTCATCGGATATTGTGGTATTGGCTTGTTCTAATTTTGTTCGTAAAATGGCAATACGTGTTTCAAGTTCTGGCGGCTGTATATCCGCGGTTAATCCCCAACTAAAGCGTGTTTTTAACCGATCTTGAAGGGTTGGTATTTCATTCGGTGGGGAATCGGATGTCATAACAATTTGCTTATTTTGACCATGAAGCTCATTAAAGGTATGGAAAAATTCCTCTTGTGTAGACTCTTTTCCTGATAAAAATTGAACGTCATCAATGAGTAACACATCAATGCGCCGATATTTTGTTTTAAATTCACTGGTGGATCGATTTTTAAGTGAGTTTATTAAATCGTTGGTGAATTTTTCCGATGTAATTAAGCAAACATTGAGATTTTTTTTTGATATTTCATTGGCAATGCCATGCAGTAAAT
>JBMTIN010000019.1:0-13902 GCA_049437345.1 Candidatus Marinamargulisbacteria bacterium | reverse complement strand
ATGTTCGTTGACATCGTCCAATAAAATGACCGTATTGGCTACCAGTACGAGTGTCTTAAAAGGGGTTCGGATGGGGAGGATTACAGACCCTGTACGATTTGTTGATGCGTTGCAAAATTGTTTGAGGCGTGCTCAAGCCATGACGTCAGAAGTGATTCAAGATATATGTATTAATATTCCAAATGCTCATGCCCGATATGTAATACAGACAGGAATTGTACAGTCTCAATTTGAGGGACGGTCATATCAACAAGATTGTGAACGAGCAATGAGAAAAGCGGTTGAGTGTATTGATAAAAAACATCAATCGGTGTTGCATTTATTTCCCATCAATCAACGTATGGATGGAGAGCAAAAAAATACCGATACTTACTATAATATAGAGGTTGATACGGGGATCGTATTTGGGGATACACATAACTTAGATATTGTATTGTCGTCAGTTAAAGCATTGGGATTAACCATTAAGGGTGTGATTTCAGATTACTTGGCCATGTCAACATTTGGCGATACGGATACCATGAGTCGGCCTCAATTAATCATTGATATCGGTCGTCAAATCACGTCATTTTGTGTTGTTTTAAATGGGCAATTGACATTGGCTAAAACACATATGAAAGGGGCCGAGCACATTACATTGGCGATTGCCGATGAATTCAGCTGTTCTTATTCTGAAGCCGAACGGTTAAAGGTGTTGCACGGCACATTGAGTATTCCTAACGCGCCAATATCGTCATCCATTCAAGTTCAAACGAATCTTGGACCTCAATTGATTGAGGCGTCACTTCTTCGTGCGGTTATAGAGTCACAGGTGGCGCAATTATTTAAATATATTCAAATGGATATTCCGGGATGGGATCAACTGGACTGCATTCAACTATTGGGTGGCGGTTCCCAATTATTAGGTTTATCAGATTGGCTCAACCATCACCAATCCGTGCCCGTAATTATGCAAAAAAATATAAAATACAGCCATTTATTTGTTAACTCAAATTATTTTATATCGATGGGACAGTTAATTTACGGGTATAAAATTGGCTTAATTCAGGCAAGAGAGCCATCACTAATTAAAAAATGGATCTTAAGAGTTTTTAAAAATTAATTTGTCATTCACCGGATTCAGATAATATACTGGTGTACAAATGGATAAAAAATCGATACATCAATACGCCAATATTAAAGTTGTTGGGGTTGGCGGGGCTGGGGGAAATGCCATTAATCGCATGATTGCGTCGTCATTGCATGGGGTGGAGTTCTGGGTTGTAAATACCGATTTGCAAGCCCTAAACATTTCGTTGGCGGATCATCGATTACAAATTGGTGAAAAGTTAACCAAGGGGCTGGGTGGGGGCGCGCAACCATTGGTGGGTGCGCAAGCCGCCAAAGAGAGTACCAACGACATCGAAGCCGCCTTAGAGGGGGCTGACATGGTATTCATTACAGCGGGAATGGGTGGTGGGACGGGGACGGGGGCGGCGCCCGTGATTGCACGAATTGCTAAAGAGCAAGGGGCTTTAACGGTAGCCGTTGTTACCAAGCCGTTTCGATTTGAAGGTCCAATTCGGGCCAACCAGGCCCGTGATGGGCTGGATGAATTACGTTCCCAGGTAGACGCATTGATTGTGATTCCAAACGATAAATTATTGCAGGTCGTGGAGCGAGTGACATCTTTGGTCGATTCATTTAAAATTGCGGACGATGTGCTGAAGCAGGGGGTTCAGGGGATTGCGGACTTAATTACGGTACCGGGGTTGGTAAACTTAGATTTTGCCGATGTTAAAACCATTATGTCTAATTCAGGGTCAGCCATGATGGGCATTGGTAAAGCCAGTGGTGAAAATCGTGCGGTTGAAGCGGCGGAAAAAGCCATTTCTTCTCCGTTGTTAGAGGAGACGATTAATGGGGCTACGGGTGTATTATTAAATGTAAGTGGTGGTGAAAGTTTAACATTGCATGAAGTCAACGATGTGGCCGATATTATTTATTCGGCGGTTGATGCCGATGCCAATATTTTGTTTGGGTCAGTGATTGATGAGTCCTTGGATGATGAGATTATGGTGACGGTAATTGCGACCGGGTTTCATCCGATTGATGAAACTCCGCTTTCGGATGCTTCCGATACCATGACGCCACTTGATGAAGCCCCATTATCGGTCACGTCATCACCAGATACTCCGGTTTTAAATGCGGATACGCATGCATTTTCATCGGTGAAGAGCCACGATTCCCCCACGGCATCCGAAGCTCCGGTGGTATCCCCCCCATCGTCACAGACACCGTCGGGGTCTATTGATCCGGCCGATTCTGCGGCATCCTTTTTACATCGTTCGGAAGTGCCGGCCCCATCCAGTGGTTTAAAGCACCCTATTCCCGATGTATCGCGGACATCTTCAGGAGCTTCGGATGATGATGATGTGCTGGATGTTCCTCCGTTTTTAAAAAACTTTTGATGATTTAATGATGATCGTGTCGGATATTTATGCGTTGTTTCAAGCGTCCGCTGGGGTGTCTATTGATTCTCGCACCGTAATGCCTGGGCAGCTATTTATTGCGATTCGTGGGGATCACTTTGATGGGAATGCGTATGCTAAGCAAGCGCTAGAAAAGGGGGCGTCTTATGCCATTGTCGATGATCCTTCAGTGGTGGTATCCGATGATTATATTTTAGTTGATAGTGGGCTGGTTTTACTCCAGCGGTTGGCAAAATATCATCGCCAGACATTATCCACATTAACCGTTATGGCTTTGGCTGGATCCAATGGGAAGACAACATCAAAAGCGTTAATTCATACGGTTTTATCGACCCAATACAGTGTATTATCAACCGATGGAAATTTAAATAACCACATTGGGGTGCCCTTAACACTATTACGGTTAACGTCCGAGCATGAATTTGCGGTGATTGAGTTGGGGGCGAATCATATTAACGAGCATGCCTTTTTATGCGATTTGGTTCAACCCACGCACGGGGTTATTACGAATTGTGGTTTGGATCATTTGGCCGGTTATGGATCCATAGCGGGGGTGATTCAGGGAAATGGCGAGGTATTTGATTATTTAAAAGAAACCGATGGAACGGCCTTTGTTCGATCCGATGACACCACCCTGATGCGTTTGGTGCCCAATACAAAGACGATTTATTATGGCAATAATGGCGCATGTGCAAATAATGTGTCCTGTGCTCATATGACGACGCATCCATTTTTATGTGTTGATGTGACCATGGGGGATGCGTCGGTACATCGTATTCCCACGCATTTATTTGGGGCATTTAATGCGCATAATATTTTGTTAGCGGTTAGTGTTGGGCACCATTTTAATGTGCCTATCAATCATATGATATCGGCCATATCTTCGTATCGCCCCACAAATTATCGGTCCCAGGTGTGCCAATGGCGAGGTGCGACAGTGTATTTGGATGCATATAATGCCAACCCATCGAGCATGGCTGCTTTTTTAACATTTGTGAAAACTCACCCAGCCCCTCAAAAAATTCTTGTTTTGGGTGATATGGCAGAATTGGGAGATTACTCAGGCACAGAGCATGTCGCACTTCTTCAGGCCGTATTGGCCATTCCGCACGATCACCTTTATCTTACGGGGGAGGCGTTTAATGGGTTGAACCAAGTGGTCTATGCGAATGCCAATGCCATTCAAGACGCACTAATAAATACATCTTTGACCAATGCCGCTATTTTTATTAAGGGATCTCGGCGCCATGCGCTTGAAACAATTATTGATTAAGTGTTTTTAATGGCGTGACAGCGGTTTGAATCGTCGGGTGGTTGGTCAGGTAGTGTTTAATATGATATTGACTTTGTAGAGCCATCCAAAAATGAGGGTCCATATCCAGAAATAGCCCCAAGCGAACGGCGGTATCCACGGACACATCTCGTTCATTTTTTATAATTAAGTATAATCGATTACTTGGCACATTGAGGGCATGGGCCAGCTCGGGGACACTAATATTTAATCCTTCAATAATGTATTGGTGAATCACATCTCCGGGCGATAACGATGACGTGTCATTTGGGGGAATATTCATAGATTTAGTATAAGAAAACAGTTTTTGAATCGCAAGTATTTAATACGTAGTACGTGATACGTATTAAATAGTTATGGTTTTTATTTGGTTGTTTAAACGACACGGGATTGATAAAGTAGAAGTCATGGTTGTTCCTGTAATTGATTCAATGACGGCGAGAAATGCCCATGTGGATGGGATTCCGATGCTAAATTTTACATCGAATGATTATTTGGGTATGGCCATGAACCCGGCGGTTTGTGCGCATGTTAAGTCGATGATTGATGATGTGGGGCTGGGAGCTACGGGCTCGCGGCGATTATCTGGGAATCATGCCATAATGATGCGCGTTGAACAGAGTTTTGCGACGTGGCTTCAAAAAGAGGCGGCGGTTTTGTTTAATAGTGGGTATCAAATGAACCGGGGCATTTTCTCTATGTTTGATCCAAACAGACATCATATTATTGCCGATAAGTTATGCCATGCAAGTTTGTCTCAAGGTATGGTGGGCTCTGGTGTCTCGTGGTCACGTTTTCGCCACAATCATATGGGGCATCTTGAATCACAGTTAAGGAAATATGCTGGAAAAAAAACATGCGTGATTGTTTGTGAATCGCTATATAGTATGGATGGTGATTCGCCGGATTATCGTCAATTAGTAACTTTAAAGCATCAATATAATGCCCTGTTAATGGTGGATGAAGCGCATGCTATTGGGTGTTTTGGCCCGTCTGGGCGTGGGCTAATGGCGGATTATATTGATGATGTTGATGTTTTATTAGTGGCCTTTGGAAAGGCGTTTGGGTTGGCTGGCGGGATGGTGTTGGCGTCGGCGGCGATATGTGATCATATCAAGCAAACCAATCCCGCGTATATTTATACCACAGCATTGCCATTGCCCATTGTTTCGGCGCTTGAGTTTTCTCGGGCGTTAATTCATACATTCGATGCGAAACGTGAGGCCTTGATGTCGAATATTCAGACCTTAAAGTCCCATGGTATTTTAACATCGTCAGTTTCTCAAATTCAGCCCATTATTATTGGCGATGCCGATCGTTGTCATCGGGCGTATCGTGATTTATATGATGGTCAGATTTATTTGAAAGCGATTCATCATCCGACGGTTCCTATGGGGACATCTCGATTGCGAGTATCAATTACCAGTGATCATTCAACGGATGACATTCGTACACTTGCACAGGGCTTGGCCGCATGCGTTCCTCGTTAAATTGGGCTTATTTTTATCGGGGCGCGGCTCAAACGGTCATGGTTATTCCGGGGTGGTCAATATTACCTTCATATTTTTCAGCATTTTATCCAACCCATAACTTATATGTATTGAATCCTTTTGGGTGGGTTCCGGATGACGATACATCGTTATCTATCTCAGTTCAAGACATGTCATTTCAGTCCGTGGCCGATGTCTGTCAAAAAACCATGGTGTTATCCATGGGGCTGTCGTGGGTGTGGGTCAATGCCCCGGAATGTTTGAATGGGCCCTGCGATATTGTATCCCCATCCAGTTATTATTCGGCACGTGCTATTCGACGCTTGTGCCGTCAGTTGAAAACATCCCCATCCGTGGCATTGACAGCATTTTATCGTCAATGTTTGCCATCCACCGTGGGGTGGTCTTGGTGGCGAAAAACGCATTTAGCCACTCATCTTTCGGTGAACTCAGTTGATATTCTTTGTGATTGGTTGATGCGTTATAGTAATATTCAAGTGTCTATTCCTGATCGTTCGGACATTACGCTTGTTATGGATGTGAACGATCCGATTGGCACTTCGGTGTCATGGGGCACTCATACGGTAAATAAGCCTCATTCATTGGGTCATCTGTTAACGCCGATGGGTGCGGCGGATCTGTTATACTAAGCCAATATGTCACATTCATTTGATTCAGCTGCGACCACTTACAATAAATTTGCCAAAATTCAGCATATAACGGCGGATTATTTGGTGAAAAATGCCCCAATTTTGTCCGTGAAGCGGTGTCTAGATATTGGTTGCGGTACGGGGCTACTTACACAAAAAATACAAGCGGTATCACCGGAATTGCATATTGATGCGGTGGATTGTTCCAGGGAAATGGTTGCGCAAATGGCGATGTCATCATTAAATAATGTTCGGTTGTTTTGCACAGATTATTTGTTATTTGAGCCTGATGATTATTATGATTTGATTATGTCAAATGCGGCACTTCATTGGATGGATATGAGCACGGCTTTGACGCGAATGGCATTGCAATTGGCACCCAATGGCCAGTGTTTTTTAGCTATTTATGGTCAAGATACGGCCAAGGAATTGCAAGATTTATTAACAAAACTTCGGCCCACTCGGGGTGTTCCCGCCGCGCATTTTTTAGATTCAACCGCGCTTCAGCATTTGGGGGACGCCGTATTTTCAACATGGTCCGTGGTTACTCAACACTATACAATCACATTTGACTCAATACAGTCATTACTACTGACGCAGAAAAAAACCGGTGTGAATGGTAATGTTGGTTCGGCCGATGGTTTATGGACGCCCCGATTTATTCAACGGTTATCGGATGCTTTCAACGATACATACCATCAGATTCAATTAACGTATCAAGTGCATTTTTGCCATGGGAAACAATAAGTAATGTACCATCTGCATTTAATGGATCACATACTAGCGTCAGACGTATTAAATCACTCAGTGATCTGCATTACGGGTACGGGCACGGGGGTAGGTAAAACCATTGTAACGGGATTATTGGGGCATGTTTTGGCGAAGGATCGCCGGGTGGTGACTCAAAAATGGGTTCAGTCCGGCGATCTATCATCTCCGGATATTGCGACGCATGACCAATTGATGGGGGGGGCAATGGATTTAGGTGCGCAAAAAGATCGCCAGGTATACTCGTTTAGCGATGCTGTATCCCCTCATTTGGCGGCAAAATTAGCTCATCAAAGCATTGACCCGACGGTATTGGCGGCAGCCACACAGCGCTTGACCGAAGTGTCCGACACCGTGTTGGTTGAAACCAGTGGTGGCATTATGGTGCCATTAACCGAGACAGTTGTTACGGGGGATCTTGTGGCCAGCATGGCTTTGCCCACAATTTTGGTGATTCCCAATCAATTGGGTGCGATCAATCATTCATTACTCAGTGCGGCGTATTTGGCACAAAAGCGCATTCCCATTTTAGGATTTATTATGAATTACTTCTCGTCGTCGTTGTCTTCGTTATCTGCCGATAATCCGGCCATTATTGCTTCGTTGAGTGGTTTGTGTCATTTGGGGACAGTGAAACCCATTTGACGATTCCTTTCTCATCAAAATAAACTATTTATATGACTCAATCGCCGTCGCCTCAAGTAAAAGATGACTTGGCCGTTAATTGGCACCCCTTCATGCAAATGAAAGATTTTGAGACGTACCCTCCTAAGCGAATTACGCACGCCAAGGGCCTTCGTTTATTTGGTGAAACGAACTGGTATTACGACACAACATCCAGTTGGTGGTGCAATATATTGGGGCATTGCCATCCAAATATTATGACCGCATTAACAGAGCAAATAAAAACACTGGATCATATTATGTTTTCCAATTTTACGCATGACCCGGTTATTGCATTGAGTCAGCAGTTGGTGGATATAACACCTCGTGGTTTAAATCGTGTGTATTATTCCGATAATGGGTCCACGGCCATGGAAGTGGCATCAAAAATGTCGTTGCACTATTGGGTGAATCATCAACAGCCCGAAAAAAATAATATGGTGGTATTTAGTGGGTCGTACCATGGCGATACGGTGGGCGCGATGAGTTTAAGTGGTGCGAATCGTTACAACACCATGTTTCGTTCCTTAATGTTTGATGTGATTGCCCTGCCAAATCCATCGGGACAAGAAGACGATGTATTGCATCAATTAGCAAAAGTATTGAGTTCAAGGTCCCATGAAATTGCGGCGGTGAGTATTGAACCATTGTTAATGGGGGCCGGTGGCATGAATTTGAGTTCTCCATCGTTTTATTTTCAAGTTCGAGAACTAACACGGGCGCACAATGTTCATTTGATTTCCGATGAAGTGGCGACGGGGTTTGGACGAACAGGCCATCTATTTGCATCTGAAGCGGCGGGCGTGTGTCCCGACTTTATGTGTTTATCGAAAGCATTAACCAACGGTCAGTTACCTTTGGCTGTTACCATGACAACGGATGATGTTTATCGGGCATTTTACGCTGATTTTGAAGATGAAAAAACGTTCTATCATGGGCATACATTTACCGCGAACCCCTTGGGGTGTGCCATTGCCAATGCCACGTTAGCCGAACTTCGTCATTGGGATTGGGCCACCAATGTTCGTATGCTTCATCATAAATTAACCCAGGGAATGCACGCATTGAGCGATGAGTTGGCCTTTGTGTCCAACCCACGAAGCATTGGGAGTGTTGGGGCGATAGATATTGACCTTCCCGGAGAGCGAGCATTGTTTAAATTGGCGCAACGGGCTTTCGATTACCATTTAACCCTTCGACCATTGGGGCGAACTATTTACTTATATTTGCCACTCATCACAACGGCGGATGAGTGTGACGATATTTTAAATCAACTGCGGCGATTACTTTCAAGTCTTTAAAATTTTAATACATTCTTATATAATCCAAGTTATGGAAGTGTCATTATTAATTCTTGAGATTATATCTGGGATTCTACTTATCGGAGCGATTCTTTTGCATTCGCCCAAAAGCGAAGGAATGGGGGCGATTGGTGGTCAGTCTCGATCCTTTAAAGCGCCAACGGATGACATGGAGTCTGGGTTAAAAAAACTGACATTTATTTTTGGGTTGCTTTTTTTTGGATCTGCCGTGTTACTCGGATTGTTTTTTTAACGTCATCCATGGCCGTCTGGTGGATTATTATTGCGATTACTTTGGCCAGTCCTGTTTGGTCTTTAGAGGTAACACTGAATACGCAGCTCGATAAAAAACTTCAGACATTATCGTCCAGTACCTTTTCAAATCAAGATATATCAGTATTAAGACAACTTGAAATTAACGGTGCGTCTCGGGTGCCAGAGCAAGATATTCGGAATGAAATCAGTGTTTTTCGTGGAGATAAACTGGACCCTTATGTGATCAATCGAAACATCAAGCGAATTCAAGCGATGGGGTTTTTTCATTCCGTGGATTCCGATGTATCAGATTTTGAAGGGGGTAAAAAGTGGGTGATTACGGTTAAAGAAAATCCCGTCATATCGGCCATTAAATTTACAAATAATAAAAGTTTATCTCGGGATGACTTATTGGGTTTATTGGCATCTAAGCCGGGCGATATTTTTAGTTATTCAACTGTTCGTCGTGATATTGATGATATTGAATCGGCATACCAGGCGGCCGGTTTTTTATTTACAAAAGTAAAAAAGGTTGATTTACCAACGTATGACAATCCAATATTAACATTTGATATTGAAGAAAGCGTATTTAATGAAATTAACGTTTCTGGAAATGCGAAGACAAAAGACAATGTTATCTTAAGAGAAATTGATATTCAGCCCGGTGACGATATTAATGAAAATACCTTGCGGCGAAATTTGGGGCGAATTTACAATTTAAATTACTTTTCTGAAGTGTTACCTGATATTGTTCCTTCGACATCAACAAAAAATGCGTATGATTTAACCATTAATGTTAAAGAAAAATCAACGGATAGTATTAATTTTGGGGGCGGGTGGGGACAGCGCAGTGGTGGGTTTTTATACTCAGACCTTAACATTAATAATTTTTTAGGGACGGGGCAATTGATTGCACTGCGTGGCCAATGGGGCGGCCGTCAACAATCGTATCAGTTTAAGTATCACAATCCTTGGATGTTTGGTCCTCGGCAATCATTCACGTATCGGGCATGGAATACCCAGGGGAATTTTGCCTTTAATAATTTATCGTCGTCGGGGTATCGCCCCGAAAAGCGGTATGGAATGGATGTGGCTGTTGGATTGCCCCATTCCTATGAATTGCGTTCAACACATCGTCTAAAAACAGAAGATGTCTATATTTCAGCGTCCGATAACTCTGAAAAAACAGATTATTCTATTCAAAGTTACGCGTATTCACTGTCCT
The DNA here is from genome assembly GCA_049437345.1 of Candidatus Marinamargulisbacteria bacterium. GTDB lineage: Bacteria > Margulisbacteria > Marinamargulisbacteria > UBA817 > UBA817 > UBA817. The sequence continues at coordinate 3,788 of JBMTIN010000019.1, read as the reverse complement.
ATGACACGCGTGATATTATTTTTAACCCACTAAATGGGGCTTTTTATATGGCGACGGTTGAAAATGCGTTTAAATTGAAGTCAAATTCAATGGTATTTACTAAGTACGATGCCAGCTTGGCTAACTTTTTTCAAACATTCGAAAAGCAGACCATCGCTACGCGACTGGTTTTAGGCCGTGTAAATGGCGATATTCAGGCCACGGAATATTATTACATTGGCGGGCCGAATACTGTTCGAGGGTACATTGAATATCCGGACTCATTTGGTTACGGAAAAACCCAGTTATTTGCCAATGTTGAGTACCGGTTCTTGTTAACGGATATGTTCCAGTTTTTATTTTTTGTGGATGCCGGGTGGGCCAGTTCATTAGGGTCAGACGTATTTAACGGTAAAGTTGGTAAAGGGGTTGGTTTTCGAATTAATTCTCCCTTAGGGCCAATTCGAATTGACTTTGGTATTGACGAATCCAATGAAATGAGAACACACTTAAACATTGGTCATATTTTTTAAGGAGTAAACAATGAAAATAATATTAATGGCAATGGTTTTATTTAGTGCGACAACGTTTCTACATGCCGAAAGTTTAGGTGTGGTTGATTTACAACGTGTCTTTATGAATTATAAAGAGACGGAAGTGGCCCGAACAGATTTTGAAAAAAAGCAAAAGGAATTACGATCCGAGTTGGAAGAAAAGCAAAAGACGCTTGAAAAGGCACAGAAAGACAATAAAAAACCTGCCGAGATTCAAGCCTTGGTTGAAGAAATTCAAGATGAATTACAACCAAAGCAAGAGGCTTTAATTAAACTAAATAATCAGTTAATGGCAACCATTCGTGCAGATATTTTAGCTTCGGCCAAAAAAGTGGCTAAAAACTATGGCATTGATATGGTGCTGGACAAGCAAGCGGTATTAACTGGTGGATTTGATTTAACGGATTTTGTGATTGAAGATTTAAATAATTAGTCGTTTGAACCTTCACGATTTACATGCATTGATTGGGGGGGATATTATTAATCCCGATGATAACCTTTTCATTGACGGCGTGTCTGAACCATCGTCATCTACCCCTTCGGACGTTGTTTTTTTGTTTGGGGCACGTCGTATTTCGACCATGGGAAGTACACGATTATTGGTGACATTAAAAAAGCACGCCTCGTTTTCATTTACTCAAATTATCCATACCAATCCCCGTTTAGCCATGGCACGTGTGTTGCAGGCGTTATTTCCATTGCCCAACCCGTCACTGGTTCATCATGTGTCATCAAATTGCCATTATTCGTCATCAACAACATGGCAAGAACCGGTCCGAATCGATGCCGGAGTGTCCATCGGGCGGAATACCACCATTGGTCACCATACGTTAATTCATCCCAATGTCGTGATTGGGGACCACTGTGTGATTGGGGATCATTGTACTATTTACCCGAACAGCACGATATACCATGGGTGTCAGTTGGGAAGTCATACGACGATTCATTCCAATACGGTGATTGGCGCGGATGGGTTTGGTTATGAGCGAGATAATGAGATATGGCTAAAGATTCCTCAAGTGGGTGGTGTTGAGATTGGGGACGGTGTTGAGATTGGGAGTAATACCACCATTGACCGAGGATGTTTAGGATCCACGATCATTGGGAATGGTGTTAAGATTGATAACCGGGTTCAAATTGCGCATAATTGTCATATTGGTGATAACGCAGTGATTGCTGGGGGCGCGTTAATAGGTGGTAGTAGTGTTATTGAAAAAAATACCATTATTGCGGGCGATGTTAGTGTCTCAGATAATATATTAATTGGTGAATCTTCGGTTGTTTTAGGTCGATCGGGCGTTACAAAAAATATTCCAAGTCATAGCACCGTTTCGGGGTATCCCGCCAAAGATCATCGTCAAGAAACAAAGTATCAAGCGTATTTAAGGCGTTTATTTCGATTGAATAATTGAAATTTATTGGCAAAAAAGGGAGAATAGAGTCGTGAGTAAGTTTTTAGTTTTATTATTTATATTAAGTATTTCGTTATTTTCTAGCCCTACCATTTATGGCCCGACGGGTGTTATTGAAATGCCATCCGCTGAATCCATTGCGTATAAACAAGTGAATATGGCCATTGACTATGCTCTTGGTAACAGCTCCTCGGATGATGCCGATGGGTCGGGCGACGGGGCCCAGCTTTTTTATAAGTTTAATTTAGGGTCGTTTGAAAATTGGGAATTGGGAATATTGGGTGGCTCTTTTTTAGATGAAGGCGTTTACGTTAATATGAAGTATTTCTTAATGTCAAATCAAGAGGAAAACCCGTTATCCATTGCAGCAGGTATCGAGCGTTTGGGGTCTAAAAAAGATTTATCGACTTATTTAGTAACATCCAAGCGGTTTTCAGGTGGACTTCATGGTCATTTTGGTTTTAAGGCCTTTTTTCAAAATAAATTAACGGCGGCTGCGATGATTGGTATTGAGTATTTTTCTGACGAAAAAATTTCATTTTTGGCCGACATTTTAGGTGGGCGAAATGAAAACTATGTATTGAATGCGGGAACAAAAATATTTATTGATTCTGATATCGCACTTCGATTATCGCTGATTGACATTACAAAGGCACGTCCCGCCAAAGAAACACTGTATACGGTTGGAATATCGGTTAGTAAATACATTTGATGTTTGTGTCTTTTATGGTACAGTCAAGCGTGAGGGTCATTAGTGAATCAAATTATTGAAGTTAAAATTAAAAAATTAAAAGTTAATTTCTTGGCGACTTGCGATCTTTTTCCACATTGCAAGGGTTTGGGAAAATCAAAAAATGATGCTTTGAAGCATTTGTCAAAGTCTATTTCTCAGTTTATATCTACCATGGTTAATAAAACGTTATCCGGGGTCTTTACATCCAAGAACTTTACAAATGTGGTCATGGATCAAACCAGTGATCCATATGAAGAAGTTATAGGGTATAGTTTAAATCCAAAGACATCGTCAATGGCCAAAAATGTTTTATTTAAGGTGCCTGCATTTATATCAGAAGACGCGGCCATTATTGACTCTGATGAGTCTTTCGAGGCGTTGGATGCTGATGATCTTGATACCATTTCTTTTGACACCTTATCGGCACCATTCAATCGAGACGATGAGAATCTTATTGATCGAGATGATTCGTACGAGCAAGTGATGTTCCACCAAAAAGTAAATCCGGATAGTGAGTCCATTATGTTTGGGTTTCCATTAAATTTTAACTAATGAGTGGGTTCCCATTATCTACAATTCGTCACAGTGCGGCTCATGTTTTAGCGCAAGCGGTTCAGGTTCTGTTTAAAGATGTTAAGTTGGCCATTGGTCCGGCCATTGAAAATGGGTTTTATTACGATTTTGAGTTGGACACCCCATTAACTGAGGGGGACCTAGAAACCATTGAAAATGAGATGCGACGGATTATTAAGGAGGGACAGTCGTTTTCTCAATACAATATGTCAACATCGGCGGCCATTGATTATTTTAATGACCGTGGGCAAGATTATAAAACGGACATTATCAACGATTTGGGTGTGGATACCGTATCCATTTATGAAAATGGCCCGTTTACAGATTTATGTCGCGGTCCACATGTTGAAAAAACATCGCAAATTGGTGCGATTAAGCTATTGAGAGTATCTGGCGCGTATTGGCGAGGATCGGAAAATAATAAAATGCTTCAGCGTGTGTATGGGACCGCGTTTAAAACGCCCAAAGAGTTGAATGTATATCTTCGTCAATTAGAGGAGGCAAAAAAACGCGACCATCGTAAAATTGGAAAAGAGT
>JBMTIN010000018.1:0-14320 GCA_049437345.1 Candidatus Marinamargulisbacteria bacterium | reverse complement strand
ATTTTAGCCAGATTTCTGAAATCTTGGAAAAAATATCCTATTTTGCAACAGTCCCTTCTATTAAGGCAGGTAAAAACAGGGCGGCTTATGATGGGGCCCTCTAGGCCTGGGGTAGCCACGACTGATACGATATCTGATTTAGACCGTGTTACTCTTTCTGTTCATAGTATGAATAGATGGAGTGTGGGTAATGCGAATGTGGCGAATACTGACCCTTATGTACAAGCAATAGCTGTGTATCGAGATTGTTAAAAATACAAATCATATCTAAGCCCCATGAAATGGTGAGTGAGCCGCTATTGCTTCGGTGACTTTTTGACCTTGTGCGTGCGCTACACAACCCCATTTTGCTACGGATACCGTCTCGTTCAACATCAATGCACCACTGACATAATCCTTAAAAGCCCCATTTTCGGCATTCAGTTTTTCTAATAATGCTGACTTGGATGGGTAAATGCCATTTAACGAAAAAAACGTATCTAAATTAATACCATGAACATGCTCACTTACAACGTCGCTCTCCGTATCAAACCTATACTCATAAAAGTGAGAATAGGCTGAATCAAGGGTCTGCCGTTGAAACCCTTTCGATGACTTTTTATGGCATTCCTGATTTACAATATCAAAAATAGGTGCCAAATGCTGTTGCCCACAAGCATTTATGTCATTCACCGGCGGTGTTTCAATAATTAATTGCCGGGTCATTTGTTTTATAGACGAATAAATAGCCAATGGATCATCAAAGTGATGCAAAATATTAAGGCATAACGTCAAATCAAAATGCTCACATTCAGACAAACGTGCGATATTTTCTTTGCGACACTCTGTCTTTAAAATAATCACTCGATCCCTAATATTGGTATTTAACTCAATCACCTTTTTTAACACCTCGGCTTCGTCATACGGTTGAATTAAGACCGCAAACGCCATGGGAAAATCTTCCAATAATCGAATGGAATAATACCCAAAGTTAGCCCCGATATCTAAAATTGTAAACCGGCGACCTGGATCAGTCACCGCATGTTTAATATAGTCGTAACGGGTCTCACATTCCCGAATACCCTGAACCACCGTTTCTTTATTAATTCGAATATCTTGGTACCGTTCAACTGTGTCTAGTTCATTCAATAAATCCTCGTAATTAGTTAGTATCATGCGTTTATATTAACAGTGAGACGCGCACTTCACCACCAACTCAACAACATTCATGACTTGACTATCCGTGGATAAATCTCCTTTTCAAACGTTTCCGTACCAAAATTTCCCGACTTAAATTCATCGGTACTCATTAATGTTAACTGGTTTTGAGTATTGGTTTTAATACCATCAATTCTTAGGTTCTCTACCAATTGAGCTAATTTTTGAATACTTTCATCGCGTGTTGGCGCCCAAACACCTACCTCGCCAATTTGGGTATTAAATTGACGACGAATTTTTGCACCCTCTTTAACAGCAACTTTTACAAAACTATGCTCATCGGTGTCCGGCACTGAAATGGCCGTCACCTGTCCTTCGTAACTGGGATTCATCTTTTCGTCTTCCGCATAAATACGGGCATAACATACGTGCCCCTCTTTTTTGGGAGGAACGGTGTATGATGTTCCTAACGCCGCGGCCACCATTAATTTAGCAATCAAATTCGCATCCCCATAGGCCATGCCCGTCACCGGGTGCTCAATCTGAATCCGTGTGTTGGCCTCCATGAAATAAAAAGACCCATCATATAAAAACTCCATGGTAATGGGCCCTTGATACCCATATTCCTTTAATTTTCCCAATACACACTCAATAAAATGATCTTTCTTTTTTTGCTCGCTTAACGGCACAGCAAAGCTTTGTTCTTCCAATCGTTTTGCGCGATGGTGCTGCAGTGAACAATCCCGATCCCCCACATTCATTACTGTCTTGGCCTCGTTGTGAATCATAAATGGCGCCCCACCTGTAACCATCCCTTGAGATTCAATATGCCGTGCTTGTTGTATTTTTTTCTCTAACTTAATTACAGACCCTGGAAACAACCGATCCGCTATGGCTTGAATGTTCTTTACCACCGTTTCTAATTGATTTGGATCCTGAACTTCTTCAATGCCAGCACCGCCACCACCCCCAGATGCTTTCACCATACAAGGGCCATTGTTTTCGACAAACGATCGGGCCTGTGTCAATGAATCGGCGTTTTTGGGATCCACCAACATAGAGGGAATAATCGGAGGGGTTTGAATAATATCTTTGTCTTTTTGAGGCAATTGTTCCCACAATGTTTCTAAAAATACCTGTGCTTGCTGCTTATCGCCCATTAATGTCATGGCTTGTTTGGATGCCCCACCAAATAATATGCCCGACCCGTCAATGGCATCGTGATAATCTGTGGTTTCAGCCAAAAACCCCGTGGCAGGAAAAATACATGCCGTTCGAGGATCCAACGATGCTAAGTAATCCAGCCGCCGAACCGTATCCTTAGCCATCATATAGTCCGTAATGGTATGCACATGCGTGGCATGCTCATGAGAACAGGTGTCGACCATATCATTCGGATGTTGAAGCATTAGCGTAAATAACCCAAAATGTTGCGCGGCTTGTTGCATATCCTGCGCTTTTAATGCCCGATTCGGAATGGCCGCCAATTGAAACCGATGCCCTTGGGCCGATTGATACGCATACCACTTTGCGTCCAAAATAAGTTGGTCTTGATTAAATAAATCCAGTTCCTTCCGATATATCGGAAAATCCTTTGGCCGTTGACCATCGTAAGCCGTTGATGCGGTTTGAATAAAATTCTTTCGTTCGGCCAATAATGCCGCCCGTTGGGCCAGCATCGATTGATGAACCGTTGGGGATGCATGGTGACTTAAATAGTCGTTTTGAATATCATTGGCCCGCTTAATATTGGCTGTTGAAAAGGGCTTATTGGGGATATGCCCCATGTATTTATTAACGATGCTTTGTAGTTTCATGACGATAATGCCTCCTTGGTATCGGTAATCATAAATAACGGTTGATCGATGGATACTTGTGTTTCATCTTCAACTAAAATTTTAATGTAGCCTGACTTTGATGCGGTAATGGGCGTGGCCAATTTCATGGCCGATGTTAACCCAATGGTTTGGCCCTCTTCAACATAATCGCCATTGGTTACATACGGGGGTTCCGACGGACTTGGTTTGGAATAAAATTGACCTGGCATGGTGCACTTAACCGTATAGTGTCCCGTGGGCGTTCCTCCCTTAGTGGCCGTCATTTGATTTTTGGTCGATACAATGGGGTCTTTTTTGTCGGTATTAACAACACCCCCGTTGGCATGCCGTTGTTTTAATTCTTGCGCACTGTTCAGAAAGTGCCGGGAATCCCCCTGATTTTTTAAAAAATCAAGGCCCACCGATGTAATGCCAGGATACGCCGTATCCGACCCACCAAACATGGTGGCGGTTAATGCGATTTGATCCAATGTCCCCCAAGGCATCGAAAATCCCAACGCATCTTGTGCCTTTTTTAAAGAGGATCGTACCGTCACCAATTCGGGGTCTAAAATATCCCCCGATCGACCGACCACGGGCATGGCTTGCTGAATTATTTGAGGTAATTTTTGATCTGAAAATACACCCTTTTTCAACCAGTGATCCACACCATCAAATGCCGGTATTTTTTGGGCAATAAACTGAACGGTTTGAGCATCTAGCGTCCCTTTTTTTAACTGAAGATAGGTATCACGATCCAGTTGATTCGATTGCGCATACTGCGCCATCTCAAGAACCATCCTGACCAAGGCCGCCATCACAGCGTCTTTATCCTTTGTATTTAATACTGAAATATCCGATTGAACGATCTCGAAAATAGCCTCATAAATCACCCGTTTCTTCAACTCAGCATTAATGGGTTCTGGTGACTGACCATACAGCCCCATCACAATGTTTTTTGTGTCGATAGTCATACTTTCTATCGGCGAATGCGTCATTTTATGCAAATAGTTAATGTAATCGTTCGAAAATACCGCCAAATCGCCCTTCAAGGCATTCGCGTGATGCCCCAAGACATCTTTAGCGGCTTGAGTGGTGACATGCAACGCCGTGGGCGTAACCAAAGGGATATTCCCTAACGCCGCTTTAACATACGGAATACGATCCAAAATAAACGGTAATAAATTAGTTAAATTGGCTTTTTCTAACTGAGCCACCAAATTCCCGTACGCCCCCCCAGGAGATTTGGAAATCATTACTCGAGGATCCGCCCCAATGCGTGCCGTTTTTGTAATCATTGGCTTTAAATGAGCAATCTCCCGATCAATGGCTTGGTCATATTCTGAAAAATGATGCGTATCCAATGCTGGTCCTTGAATACTATCCATCGTTTTAAGCATCATGGCCAATGTTTCGAGTGACGGCTGACCCGGTCCCCCACTAAACGAGGAAATAGAACCATCAATGGACACCGGTCCGCCCCCCGCCGCTATATTTCCTAAAATAAACGCATAATATGTGGCTGGCGCCATATGCGATGTCATATGCGTATGGCACGATAAATTTATGTCTGGCCCAATGGCCGACCGAATAGCCAAGGCCAGATCATAGGCATGTTGTGGTGGCATTAACCCGGCCATATCTTTAACCCCCACGGAATCCGCCCCCATGGCGATATGCGCTTGAATCAACGTCACCGCATTTTTTGTATCAATGTCACCGTTTGACGATGGGTTGTAACAATACATCCCTTCTGTTGTCATGCCAAATGTTTGCGCCGCTTGATATGTTGACAAACTATTCATGGGTGAATTTAAGGCATCAAACACACGCCCTCGAATGGGATGGCCATTTGTAGCATTCATGTGTTGTTCAATATTGGCACGAACCACATCATCTGAAAATGGACGATACCCATTGGCCGATTGACTTCTTAATAAAATTTGAATGGGCAAGTCCTTGGGCAGTTCCTTCGCTACTTGATTGAGCCACCACCAATAATTAATGCCCAACGTTCGCGCACACGCATCAGGCGTCATTCCGCCCCCAGATTCAAACCCACGAAACCCAGCACCACCGTTCTGTAAGCTGGTATGATGAAGACGCACTACATGCTTCGCTGATAATTGCCCAAATGAAACATCAATACCTTGAGAATTAACCAACGATTGATGAGCATCTCGAGCCGTTGTATCCAATAGTTGGACAGATGTTTTTTTGTCAAAAACATGATGAATTGAACGTGATATTCCATGGGATAACTTTGTAGTAATGGGCAAAACAAACCTCTTTTTATTATTTAAAATTTTTTGGGTTGTTATTTTGGAATGGAAAGTTTTGAAAAATAATGCACCAGAAACAAAATAAAATCAATAGCAAACGCCCAAACTTAAAACAAACCAACAGGCACGACTCATCACAAGCCTCCCTCCCTTATTGTCAATTGATTGAGAGTATAGATAAACTAAAAAGAATGAAATGGCCAACTTTTATTCTTGGATTTGTAATTATGGTGCCGGTTCTAGGAACACCTCAAGCCACATCAAAGTTTCCAACACTCTCGGGAAAGACATTGTCGGGAAACCGTATTAATATTCCCCATCGCCAACACCCACAATTAATGATTTTAGGATTTGATATGGCATCCGCTGTGCCAATGGAATCATGGGTTCGTAAACTAAACCTAACCCCATCATCCAATATCCATTGGTATCAAATAGCTATTATTGGTCCGGTGCCCCCCTTTGTTGATGGGTTCATTACCCGCGGCATGAAACGTTCAATTCCCAAAAACATTCACCCATTTTTTTTCCCTTACTTTGGAAATAAAAAATTTGCTATTCTAATGGCGGCTCAAGGCAATAAAACCCTAAAAAACAAGGTTCCACCGTTTATTGTAATTACTCGTCCCAATGGCCATATTCAATTTTCTGAACAAGCCGAACCGACAACCGTGAATGTTCAACGAATAAAAAATATTATAAAAACCGTTGACATTGTAAAATAAAAAAAACAATATTAAGTAACATAAATATTTAAAAAAAGGGCATATTTACAATGAAAATACTCAATACTATTGGTGGACTATGGATGATGCAATTCTGGATGTCCACAACATCATCTCATCTATCAGAATTAAATCCCGTAACCAACCGTTCACACCTCCCTATGAACGACTCTCTTGAGTATAACTACCTTCATAACATGGTATTCCCGGAGCCAACTGAAGATATAACGCTACCCAACAAAACAATGAAATGGCAACCCTTCCAACATATATTAAATGTCAATTCAACCAATATGATGGACATAATAAATCAATGCATAAATACACCCGCCACAATCATGGCTATCGATCAGCTAACGGGGCAACGACTAATAACCCATATTAATCGGTATTTATCACACCCCTTGCATATTGTATCCGTCGGACAACCGATCTCAAAAAATGCACTTAACACACATGACGTATCTTTTGATTATATTGATATTTTAAATCATCCTGGCGTAAAAAAAGCCGCTAATTTAAATCAAATAACACTTGATTTTCAAAACAAAATTATTGATCATTACCAACAATTTCAAATAACGGCCAAGCACTCTGAACATATTCACTCAATGACATACCATCTGATTCAAACCATTCAACGTGAATGGGAGTACTTGCACCACGTATTCAAAGAATATATTGAATCTATTATTAATACCTACCGTTTAAATGATTCACTTCGAATACATATGAATCAAGTATTTAACCAAATATTAAATCAAATGAACCATATTAACCATTTAGGACAAATGTACAAAAAAACCGATTCATTTTATAAAGTAGCCGGACTATTTATTAAGCAATTATTTGATGATCAGCTCCCTCAAAAATTACTGAAAAAATTTCATGAAAAAATAATATCTGAAATTACAGCCCCCATAATTTACAAAATTCAATCCAATAACCGGAACACACCACTATTGGTTATTTTTAATCGCGACCATCATTACTTGAATGATTTACCGTTCATTTTATCCGCCAAATCTTTTGATGATAACATGCCAACTCAAACTCATTTTTATACAGAAACCACCCCTTCGTCATCACTCACAATGGGTGCGAATCCACATCATTCCTTTTTTATTTTTTAAAAATCACCAGTTTATAAGTCATATAAATACGTTATTCTACTTGTGATTTTTCAATCAAACTACTTATGATTAAAAAATGCACCCCTTACTGTATCTTTGTTTTTTTATCCTAATGGCCTGCGCACCATCGTCGTCATTTAGAGCCCCTTCCGAGGCGGCCAAAGCGAATATATTGACCATCAATATTGGGGCCAACCCCTCATTTTTAAACCCCATTTTATCCACAGATTCGACATCCCATGCCGTCACACGCATGATCTTTAATGGTTTATTCAAAAAAAATATCGATTTGGATATGGTCCCCGATCTGGTGGCGTCGTACACGGTATCCGATGATGGAATGACCTATATTTTTACTTTAAAACCCAATGTTACATGGCACGATGGCCACCCCTTCACCGCCGATGATGTTGTCTTTACATTCAACACATTACTGGATCCCAAAACAAACACCGTGCGTCGTGGTCATTTTTTAATCAATAACCGCCCCATTCAATTTGAAGCCATTGGAAAACTCACCGTCCGAGCCACATTGCCCCAGCCTTATGCGCCATTTTTATCGGTATTGGATATGGGGATTCTTCCCAAGCATCGATTAAACAATGAGCCTATTAATACAACAAATTTTAACCGACACCCCATTGGCACCGGCCCTTTCAAATTCGTGGAATGGCAACCGGAACAATTTATTCGACTCACCCGAAACGACCAATATTTTAAGCCCAATGCCAAATTAAATGGTATTATCATGCGTATTATTCCCGACGTCTCGACCAGTTTAATTGCACTTCGAAATGGTGAAATCGATGTATCTGGTGTACCGCCAAAAGATATTGAACGTATTAAAAAGATCCCTTACCTTGCTATTTTTACATATAATCGACTCAATTATTCCTACATTGGCCTCAACCTTCAACGCCCCCCCTTTAATGACCCTCATGTTCGTCATGCGATACAACATGCCATTAACAAACAATCCATCATTGACGGCGTATTACTCGGGTACGGGGAACCCGCCCACATTCCATCCAATCCATTATCGTGGGCCTATCCCAAAAAAGATGATATTACGCCCATTGATTACAACCCCGCCAAAGCCAAAGAACGATTGATCGCTGCTGGCTATACCTATAATACAGAACACGGCGTGTATCAAAAAAAAGGGGAGCCACTCACCTTTAATTTAATGGTGGCGCAAGGCAGCCGTGAATCCGAACGCATTGCTCAAATTGTGCAACGATTTTTAGCCAATGTGGGCGTGACCATGACCATTCAAATTATGGAATGGAGCAGTTTACTTAAAACCCTTCACGCCAATACCGACCCCAAACCCTACGATGCCGTCTTACTCGGTTGGGGGTTTGATATTAATGATCCCGATGATGCCTACACATCGTGGCATTCCAGCCAATACCCCAACGGTGGTAACCTTAGTGGATTCTTAAACCCGGAAGCAGATGCGTTATTAGCCGCCGGACGACGCGAACAACGCCAAGAAAAACGACGTCATATTTACACCTCATTTTACCAAACCATTGTTCAAACAGCCCCTTATGTTTTCTTATTTTATCCACAATCCACGGCGGCCGCTCATCGCTATGTCAAAGGTTTATCTAAACCCGGACCGGCCGGTATTTTACATGATATTGAGTCGGTGTATATTGATCTATAAATGATCCGACGACGACTGTTAATTAGTATCCCTACCCTACTGGGAATTTGCTTTATCTCATTTTTTTTAATGAAGTTATCGCCCGGAGACCCCACCATGATGTATCAAGATCCGCATATATCGCATCAGGATTTAGCTCAAATTCGTCAAAACCTTGGATTAAATCAACCCATTCATACTCAATTTATCTTGTGGTTACGTCACACATTATCCGGAGATTTAGGCTATTCACTGGTGTCCGGAGAACCCGTAAGCACCTTAATATTATCCCGACTGGTGCCAACCCTAACATTGTCTATTAGCAGCTTGATCCTTATTTTTACTATTACATTTTTTTTAGGATTATATTCCGGTTACCAAGCCTATGGTTGGGTGGACCAAACCATCATGGTCATCAGTTTTATTGGTCTATCCATGCCATCTTTTTGGATGGGGCTATTGTTGATTATCGGTTTGTCAGAATACCTTCAGTGGTTCCCGAGTTCGGGATATATGAATCCAACATTGGTGAATGCCCCCTGGATTCAACGGGCCATTAATATTAGTCATCATATGACTTTACCATTAGTCACCATTGTATTGGGGGGAATGGCGGGACTCATACGGTATCATCGGTATGGTATTATAGATGTTATGCAAGCGTCATTTATTCTGGCCGCACGTGCGCGTCAATTATCCGAAAAACGTATTTTATTTTATCATGCCGCTAAAAATGCGCTGTTGCCCTTAATCACCATTTTAGGTCTTCAACTACCAGGACTCATTAGTGGGAGCTTCGTTATTGAATATATTTTTGCTTGGCCAGGGCTTGGCCAACTGGGGGTTAATGCCATTTTCGCAAGAGACTACCCGGTATTAATGGCCACCATTTTATTTAGTAGTCTATTGATTATTATTGGAAACTTGTTAGCAGATATATTATATCGATACGCCGACCCACGCATAAAATAACCATGGTATCCCCTCAAATTAGGTCACATCGACTGGCCAAACTAGCAATGATTTATATTGGAACACTCATTGTCGTTGCTATTGGATACCCATGGGTATCATCTGTAGATCCTACCGCTTTCGACCCGAACCGGTTATCGTGGCCACAACCACCGTCTTGGACCCATTTATTTGGTACCGATGAACTCAATCGTGATATTTTTGCTCGAATTATGATTGGTAGTCGAGTCTCACTATTGGTAGGCTTTATTGCGGTGGGCATTTCCTCTACCATTGGTACAGGTGTGGGACTGCTATCCGGGTACTCACGACCATTCATTGACAGCCTATTGATGCGGTTTGTCGATATTATGATGGCCATTCCAAGTATTTTTATTATTCTTACCTTGCAAATTATCCTGACACCTCGTATTGAAACCGTTATGGCCGTGATTGGACTCACCAGTTGGATGAGTGTATCGCGTTTAGTGAGAGCCGAAGTTCTTAAAATAAAACATCAACCCTTTATTACCGCCGCCAAAGCCAGAGGGTTATCGGAATGGACGATTGTTCGGCGATATGTGTTGCCTCAAACCATTCACCCCGTTTTAGTCGCATCAACACTAGGGATTGGCTATGCCATTTTAACCGAAGCGGTATTGAGTTTTTTAGGACTGGGGGTCCAGCCCCCAAATCCCTCGTGGGGAAATATGTTACAAAATAGCGTATCGTTCATGCTGGATGCCCCTTGGATGGCTATTTTCCCCGGTGTGTTTATTACATTAACCGTGGTATCGTTTAATCTTATGGGTGACTATGTTCAACAACATGTCATGAAACAAACCGATGTTAACCATTCGTGATCTATCGGTCCGATTCGCATCTAAGGGAGATGTCATCCATGCTGTCAGCCACCTGAATTTAAATATAGAAAAAAATGATTTTATTGGCTTGGTGGGTGAATCCGGCTCTGGAAAGAGTGTCAGCGCACTGGCCATTCTAAAGTTACTCCCCACTACCGCAATGGTATCCGGGGATGTATTATGGCATAACACTCCCATTACTCGTGCCAATGCTCATCAAATGCGTGGCCAACATATTGGCATGATTTTTCAAAACCCCATGATGGCATTTAACCCCGTACTCACTATGGGCCAACATTTTATTGAAACCATTCAACACCATCACAACACCACAAAAAAAGACGCCGAAACCATGGCCGTGCAATATTTAGATAAAGTCCATATTACCGATAGTCATAAACGACTGCAACAATACCCTCACGAATTTTCATTGGGCATGTGCCAACGTGCGATGATCGCCCTCACATTATGCATGAAACCGTCCCTGCTTATTGCTGATGAACCCACGGCATCGCTGGATGTTACAGTGCAATCCCAAATCATGGCTTTATTGCAAGAAATTCATCACGATCTTGGCATGGCTATTTTATTTATATCGCATGATTTAGGCATTGTTGCTCAAAATTGTAATCAGGTGCACATTATGTACCTGGGCCAAATTGTTGAACACGGCCCCACCATCCCTATTTTTAAAAATGCTCACCACCCGTACACTCAGCGCTTAATTGCCGCAATTCCAAACCCTGACCCAACACAGAATCAACCGCCCCAATTTATTAAAGGTGAAATTCCCAGCCCATTAAATATGCCATCGGGGTGCCGATTTCACACCCGTTGCA
The DNA here is from genome assembly GCA_049437345.1 of Candidatus Marinamargulisbacteria bacterium. GTDB lineage: Bacteria > Margulisbacteria > Marinamargulisbacteria > UBA817 > UBA817 > UBA817. The sequence goes on along the minus strand of JBMTIN010000018.1, from coordinate 2,922 downwards.
ACCGGGTTACCGAAGCTTGCAAACAACGTTCCCCGGAACTTGTAAAACAACATCAAACCACCAGTCGGTGTATTTTACCTCCCACAAACTAACGATTTTTTCGAACGGTTCGAAATCGTTTTTGAGACATTTGCAAAAACGAAAAATAGGTTAGTACCGCTAAAAAAAACAAGCCCCCAATCAATAATTTTAAATCATGTCCGTAATACGCCGCAAAAATAGCAAAAAGACCAAAAGTCAGCGATAGTATATACAACACTAGGGTGGACCGTCGAACCGATAACCCACGACGCACCAATTGATGGTGCATATGCGCTAAATCTGGGTAAAAAATATTCCGTCGCTTAAGTAATCGACGAACAACACTTAACAAAATATCCATTAACGGAATAGCAAAAATAAACCCAAAAACAACAAAAGATATGGTGGACTTTAATACCCCCAAAATGGACACCAATGCAAATAAATATCCCAGTAATAATGCCCCTGAATCACCTAAAAATATTTTTGCCGGAAAGAAATTAAACCGTAAGAACGTCCCTGTGGTTGCAATAATCGCACAAATCAAATACGTCACAAGTAGAGGAGATACCGATAACGATACAAAAAACAATACAATGGCCGTTAAAAATGATATCCCCACCGCCAACCCATCAATTCCGTCAATAATATTGAACATGTTCATGACCACCAACATCCATAATTGAGTGACTATAAACGATACCACGGTATTAAAAAATAAAGGGGCGACGTCATTAAAAGGCCACGTTAAAAAATCAATCCGTACACCATTCAAAAACAACCACAAAATAACCACGCTTTGCGCCACCAGTTTTACAAAAGGTGACAACGTGTATTTATCGTCGTATAGCCCAATTAAAAACACCCCCACCGCTCCCAATAATCCCGCATTAAATGGGGACCACTCCCAGGACAATACCATGCCCATGTTAATTAATATGGTCACAATCAATGCAAACCCACCCAGCATGGGCATGGGCGATTGATGCGATTTCCGCTTTTTAGGCATATCGTAAAACTTAAACCGGTTGGATATATAAATCGCCAGTTTTGTCATAAACACCATGGACAGGACAGTTGCACCCATAAAAATCAAGAAAGCCACTGAATTAAAACCCCAACGCCTGTTTAATGCCCATCAAGTTTTTTTCCGCCATCGATGATACTTTTTTTGCGTCGGCCGAGAGCCGATCCTGAATCAGTGATGGGTGGCTCATCAAATGATTAAATACCGATTGCGCCGATTTAAAATACGCCTCATACGCTTGCCCTAAATGCGCCTTTGCATGCCCATACCCCATATTCCCCGACGCGTACTGCGACTTTAAATCGTCCTGTTCCGCCGTATCGGAAATATATGAAAATAATTTAAATACATGGCAATTCACCCAATCCAACGGTGTGCCCAACGGCGTGGATGTCGTTTTAATTTTAGCGATGCGTTTCTTTAACTCCGACGACGATGCAAACACGGGCAATGTGTTGTTATAGTTCTTACTCATTTTTTGACCATCAATCCCAATAATAACCTCGGATACATGATTTATTAATGGTGCCGGAATGGGGATGGGATGGGTCAAATAACGATTTAAATGCGTCACAATTTCAATGGCAATTTCAACATGTTGTTTTTGATCCGGGCCAATCGGAATCTGCGTGGCCTGAAACAATAAAATATCCGCCGCCATTAACACGGGGTACGAAAACACCCCATGATTCACCTGACGATCGGGGTCATGTCCCTGATCCACATTCTGTGCCACCACTGCTTTGTAAGCATGGGCCCGATTCAACAACCCCTTTGGGCAAAAACAGCTGAGTATCCAATACAATTCGAAAATTTGAGGAATCTGCGATTGAAAATAAAAATAGGCATGATCCACCCCCTCAAAAAACGCCAACCATGTCGCCGCCACACATTGACGATACGCCCGCATGTTTTCGGGATCTTTCATGGTCGTTAATGCATGATAATCGGCAATAAAAAAAAGTTTTTTATTGTTTGGGTGATCCGATGCCATGGCCATGGCCGGCTGAATTGCTCCTAAATAATTTCCCAAATGAGGCTCCCCGGTGGGCTTAATTCCCGTTAAAATCACGTCATCTGTCATAGTATTATTAAATCATGGCTTTCACAGACCAACAAACTTAAAATTACACCCACCGCCCGAATCATCCATTGTCCGGGAACCGGCGCTTGATTGAAGCCTTAAATCTACGATATTATGATGGTATTAATGTGACACGTATATCACATGGCATAGAAGGAGCCTGAACAATGACCCAAATAACATCAACATCACTCCGTGACATGACTCACGTAGATCCTGACATTGACACCATCATTCAAAAAGAACTTCATCGCCAACAAAACAGCATCGAATTGATTGCCTCGGAAAATTTTACATCGGAAGCCGTCATGCAGGCACAAGGCTCCTGTCTTACCAATAAATACGCCGAAGGGTTACCGGGCAAACGATACTATGGGGGATGTGAATTTGTTGACGAGGTCGAAGCCCTGGCCATAGAGCGGGTGTGCCAGCTATTTAATGTTAAATTTGCAAATGTTCAGCCCCACTCGGGTGCACAAGCAAATGTGGCGGTATTCACGGCATTGCTACAACCTGGCGATACCATTATGGGGATGGATTTATCCCATGGGGGCCATTTAACCCACGGATCACCGGTAAATTTTTCTGGTCGCTTCTATAATGTTGTATCCTATGGCATTAACAAAGAGACCGAATTCATCGATTACGATGAATTTGAATCATTAGCTAAAAAACACCGCCCCAAACTCATTATTGGTGGTGCATCGGCCTATCCCAGAATCATTCATATTATACTCATGGGCGATATTGCTCGATCCGTTGGGGCCTACTTTATGGTCGATATGGCACA
>JBMTIN010000017.1:0-14459 GCA_049437345.1 Candidatus Marinamargulisbacteria bacterium | reverse complement strand
ACCAATAATCGATGAATGGGTCCCCGAATGAATTTTATTGTCCTGCCCACCCGAAATCACCGAATAATTCGATACCACGGTATTATCTTTCCCGCCCCCCACACTACTGGACGTTCCCGATACCGTGTTATCATTCCCAGCCGAAAAACTATACTCGCCACTGGCCATATTATCGCGCCCCAATGCAATGGAGTTTGTGCCCGTATTATTGTTATTCCATTTATTACCACTGGTATACCCGGCACGAAAACTCCCTTTATGGGCATTCCAAATCAGTTGATTTACATCGTTATGAACCCCTGTATACGCCGTCGCCCCCGCCCCCGCCCCCACCAACGCCAAATGACTGTTTCCCGACATCACCCCGTTGTCCAATTGCACATTGCCACTCACGTGCAGTGTGGCCTGAATATTTTTTGTGGTGGGAATCCCAATGCCCACACGTCCCGTATTTGTCACAAATACCACGTCATCGGTGGGCCTTGCCCCATGTGGCGACAATGAATAAGCATCCAAATTAAACAATTGCAAATAATCAACGTCCTTAATCTTCGATCCATTGTTACTCACAATCGCACCCACATTCAAAGTGGTAATCTTCGCGGTACCATTGACTTCAAAGGCCACCGTCAGCTTGGTGTTGTCAGTAACACCAATCCCCAACCGATGATTCTCCGTACTAATTTGTAACCAATCCTCGGTATGTTCAATCGACTTGGCCACGTTGGCGTACTTGGCGACCATGGCCGCGGGCACACTAATTAAGGGTACAAATACCGTGTCTTTGTTCTTCGATCGGCTAAATTGAAGACCAATTTTTACATCATTTTTAAATATATCGTAATTCAATGGTCCCAATGTTTTACTAAACGATCCCTGGGCAATAAATTCCGATGTCGGCTCCGATACCCATAACGCCTTTTCCGTATCAAACGTGGGTTCATCCAACTTAAAAATACCCATCATCACCTCGTAATTTCCCTGTAAAATACCCGACTCTCGGTTGGCCAGTAAAAACTGAACATTAATGTTTCCGGTCACCGCATACAGCGCGGCCTGCGCCACCAACAGCCATAATATGAATCCACGTGTTATTTTCATCAAATTGTCTCCTGAACAATTGAGTCATACCCAAAAACCACAACGTTTAAACATGGGATTGAAGAATATCATTGAATTAGCTACACTCATGAATGTGATTCAATTCAATTTACCGGACACTGTTTTACAGTCCACGCCCCAAATTCACCCATCGGCATTTATTGCCAACGGAGCACAGGTTATGGGCGATGTTGTTATTCAAAAAGATGCGTCGGTATGGTACAACGCCGTCCTTCGTGGCGATATTAATCAAATTATTATTGGGGAACGGTCCAACATTCAAGATGGCTGCATTTTACATTTAGAAAACAACCGCCCTTGCGTGGTCGAAAACGATGTCACCGTGGGGCACCATGTTAACCTGCATGGCTGTCACATTGAGGAAGGCTGCCTGATTGGGATTGGGGCCATTGTTTTGTCCGGGGCCATTGTGGGCCGAGGCAGCATTGTGGGTGCCGGTGCCGTGGTGCTGGAAGGTCAGGTGATCCCGCCCTTTTCATTGGTGGTCGGGTGCCCCGCCAAGGTCATTAAACCCACCCCGCCCACAACCGTAACCGACCATCAAAAATGGGCGCAAAAATATGTGGCACTGGCCAAAATTCATACTCAAAAAGCCCAAAACCCTCCGTCGTGAGTTAGAAAAAAATAATAACCATCCCCCATTAATATGAGATCGTGGTTTTTGTCCGGAGGGTATTTAATGGCCCGCTATTATTTTTTGTCATGATTGAATTTAAACGAATATTCGCTTGAGACACACTTAACCGATCTCCCTCGGAAGGTGCCAATAAACCGTGAATAATGGCCTTTAATTCTTGAGTATCCGATACACTCAATCCCATCCATGTCGAAGACACCGCATTTAATATATTCGACACATGCCGATAATACGAATCAAACATGGTCTGTTTTTGAGCGGCACTTTGATAATAATACGCTTGCTTGGAACGATTAAAGTAACATGGATAGCGCGCATTAAATAGCAGCGCCACTATTTCAACCCCCAAGGCCCAGGCATCAATTTTAGTTACATCACGAAAATATTGTCTTGTAAATTGATTCGAAATTGCCTGCGGAGAATACAATGTTCCCCCACTTCCTTGAATATATGTGGCATCCAAAGGAATGGCAAACCCATAATCAATTAATTTATATTGATTATTCGACCCTTTAACAATATTTTCTTTCTTAAAATCACCATGAACCCAACCATTCTCATGCATATCAGATAACGCTTTGGACATATCTATCATTGCTTTAAAACGATCACTCAATGGTATTGTTGTCACACAAACCACGTGACCTTTTTCAATGGGGACAACAATGGGTTTTTTAGGGACCTTACCTTTTGTATTTTGTATATTTATCATCGGGGGATCCACCTTAATAATATTCGGATGCCCTTCAAATTTTTTGGTAATAATATATTCCTTATAAGTATCTAAATAATTTAAATAATGAATGGGCTGTTTTTTAATAGCCACGTCTAAAGTATTGCCACGCGATTCTCTAACACCACTGCGAACACGGCTGGCGGCCCCAGACCCAAGATCAGCGCCCCCATGGGAACTTCGATTAAAAAGAACATATTGATAAGTCCCATTATCTAATTGACAAAAATGCTTTTTATTAAGATTCCCCGAATAAGTCATCTCCTTGACACTGGGTGTTGGAATCTCCATTAAATGACGAGTATATCCCTCCAAGTCAGACGCCGAAAACACCTTCGTCAAAGGCCATCGCCGTTCAATTTCATTAATCAATTCAAATAATAACTGCCGATACGCACGTTGTATTAACGTCGCGTCATGATACTCAATGCACCCCACAACCATGTCCAGCGACGTTTTGGCCGCTTGATTAAAAATAGCAATGGTTTGGGCCGACTGTAACGATGCCATTAATGATCGTTTTAGTTCTGTAATGCATAATGAATCATGCCCTTTTGAGGTTACTATTTGTGACACCGAAGGGGTCTTTTTTTTTGACATTGACACAATGGGCGACTGACAAAAAGTAACATTTTTAGTTACGCACGATTGACCATTTATTATACTCATAATCTTTCAACACCTTTTCATTTATAATCAAGTTAGGAAAACTGATGGTTCATATTAATCAATTTCTACAAAAATGCCAAGGACTATGGCTGACAAAAGTTGGGATATTGAGCCAATAGTTTTTTGGACAAATCGATGTACCGATCCATTGGCTCAAATGGTTTTTCTGGACTATCTTGATCGTAAATAAAGAACAAACATTTTGTGACCACCGCATCGGCCAATGCCCGATGCGCATTTTCATGCCCAATATTATATTTTTTACTCAATGCCCCCAAAGACCGTTTACCATCTTCCCGAGTTTTGGCCCATTTTAAGGTGCATAATAAATCGGTATACGGAATATTTAGCTGATGTCGCAATAATGTCGTAATCAACCAAGGAATATCAAATTGTGCATTATGCGCCACCAAACATGCGCCGTCACTGAAGGCTAAAAACTCATGCATCACATCTTTTAACAGCGGTGCGTGTCGAACCATGGCATTATCAATGCCCGTAATATCCGTAATCAATGGCTTAATATCCGTTACAGGTCGAATCAATTCTTGAAAAAAAGACTCTTGGCCATCTTTATTGACACGGCATGCGCCCAATTCAATAATCGATTCATTCCCAATTTGTAAGCCCGTGGTTTCAAAATCCAAAAACACATAGTCTTTGTCTCGTGTGGGGGCTTCAAATAAAGACGCTTGATTTCCACATACGGGATGATCAAAACACCGGGCCGATATATTCGCCATGGGCTTTCCCAACGTAGGACTGTCACAATATTCACATCGATCATGAGTATTTACCAACAAGCGATTTGTCAAAATATACGCCAGTGTCTCCGAAGATACCGGGCGATGACAATGACAACACACACTTCCCTGATTATTTTTCTGCAACTGCCCCACACTGCAATAGGGACACAGAACATCCAATTCAAATGAACATGCCGTACACGACAATGTATGGTGGTTTAATTCAACGGACCGAAATGCATTGCAAGTGGGGCAATTACCAATCCGTGATGGCATTAAACTAAGCCGACACCTCAGCATCACGATGAATATGACTACCCACCGACTGTACCTGACGGTAATACTTTCCGCGGTACGGGTTCTCGCTCGTTTTATCCATTAAACAAAACACCAACTGACAAATTCGACGATGCGCCGATAATTCGATAGGCAATGAATTGGCATTAAATAGTTCCAAGGTAATACGGCCTTCAAATCCGGCATCGACCCACCCTGCATTTTGAATAAATAACCCCATACGGCCAATGGAACTCCGGCCCTCCACAAAGGCTGTAATATGATTTGGTAACCGAATGAATTCGTTGGTGGTGGCCAACAAAAATGACTGGGGAGGAATCACCATTTTTTCAGCTTGAATATCAATGTATTTTGTATCACTTTCAAAATCCAAATGGGTTTTGTGGGCATCATCAATGCGTAAAAAATGCGTCCCTAACGTACAATCCACCGAAGCGGGTTGAATTTGAGTAGAATCCAAGGGGTCAATACTCAATTCCCCTGACGCCATTAATTGACGTATACTACCATCCGATAATATCATGCTTCATCCTCCATCATTTTTGTATAATAAGCATCCGTAATAATATGATGTTGCATGTCTTCAATATGATCCAAAAAAACCCGACCAATCAAGTGATCGTACTCATGCAAAAAAATACGGGCTGTAAACCCGTCGTAAGTATCCGATACGCGATCCCCATGAATCGTCGTATATTCCACCATAATATGACACTGTCGAGGAATATATCCCCGAATCCCAGGAATACTTAAGCACCCTTCCCATTCATAGGTAGTATCATCCGTTAAAATCGATAGGGTTGGATTAATCACGACCAAGCCCGTATTCAATGACGTATACGGCGGCTGAACCACTTGATTATTGGCCACAATAAATAACTGTTGGGACACACCGACTTGTGGGGCCGCAATCCCTACGCCTTTTTCTTTTTTTAAAGCCTTGGCCATGGTTTGAATCACAACACGTAATTGGGGAGAATGCACATCCGCAACCGGTTGCGCCGGTTTTCGAAGACAAGGATCACCAAGTTCTATAATTAATCCCATAACTAATAATAATTATACGACTGAATACTATATTTGAATACCCATTTCATTGAAAACAATTTGTGGTTTTTTTTAAAACCATTTAAAATAGAGGGTACGTTTTTTGTAAGTTTAGGAATCTAATTATGACCATTACTGTGCACGATTATAATACAATACAACGTCCCACCATGGACGACGCCATTGCGGCCGTTAAAACATTGATCCGTTATGCTGGCGATAACCCCGACCGAGAAGGATTAATTGAAACCCCCAAACGTGTCGTTAAATCTTACGAAGAGTTCTTTTCAGGCTACCAAAAAAACCCCGACGAAATTCTGGCCAAAACATTTGAAGAAGTGGAAGGGTACGACGAAATGGTCATTGTTAAAAACATTGACCTTGAATCTCACTGTGAACATCACATGGTGCCTATTATTGGCATTGCCCACGTCGCATATATTCCCAACCATCGCGTGGTGGGGATTAGTAAATTGGCGCGCATTGTCGATGTCTATGCCAAACGACTTCAAACACAAGAAACCATGACGGCTCAAATTGCCGACTCTATTTTACGCATCTTAAAACCCAAAGGGGTGGGGGTTGTTATTGACGCGGCGCATCAGTGCATGTCCACACGGGGTGTCCACAAACGACACAGCTCTACTGTAACAAGTCGCATGTTAGGGTTGTTTCGATCGGACCCCAAGACCCGATCCGAATTTATGGATTTAATTAAATCATCTTAGGAATTTTTGACGGGCGGGCATAATGTCACCCATTGATCCACAAATGCCGAGAGGCTATCGGGATTCAGTGATTTTTGATACGTGGCCATTAACGGAAGACCAACAACCGTAAGGCCAATATGCGCCAATTGCAGCCGAAGGGCCGATACAAGTAGTCCGCCCCCACCCCCGCTAAACGTCGCTATTCCTGCCAATTTACCGTTAAACCCATCGCGCCACGATTCATTGGCCACGCTAAGCCACGCTATCACATTAGTAAATACCGGTGGAATCCCACCATTGTACTCTGGTGCCACCACCACAAAGCCTTGACTGGATTGGCAGTGCTTGTTGATTGAATCTAACGTATTGGGAACACCATGATTGGCGTGTTCTTGACTTGAATACAGGGGCCACTGCAAGGCGACGAGATCCATGACATGAACCGTATACCCGGCCGCAGAAAAATCATGCTCAATGGTATCGGCCAACGTTTTATTTTTATTTTGACTGCATAACAAAATTGAAATTTTTGACATGCTGGTATCATACCGAATATGATTCAAAATTCAAACAATCCCCGACCCCCATTATTAAATAACGCACTATTACGACCATTAAAACACCCCCATCTTGAGTTAAGACACCTCAACTGCTACTATAATTCACATGACATTTAGCTTACCCCGTGGCACTCAGGACATCCTGCCTGAGGACATCCCCAAATGGCACCTAATTGAAGACAATGCACGAAATTTATTTTCTACGTATAACTTTTCTGAAATTCGAACCCCTATTTTTGAAAACACTCACGTCTTTGCCCGTGGTATGGGTGAATCTTCCGATATTTTTAATAAGGAAATGTATTCATTTGAAGATAAAGGGGGCCGAAACTTAACCCTGCGCCCAGAAGGTACCGCCGCCGTAACACGTGCCAATATTATGCATTCATTGCACAAACAAACTTCGCCGTTAAAACTATATTACATTGGTCCCTTTTTTCGTTACGAACGCCCGCAAGCCGGTCGATATCGTCAATTCCACCAAATTGGGGTGGAATGCATTGGGGAAGCCTCCGCATATATTGATGCTGAAGTCATTGCCCTGGGATACCGACTCTTTGAGTCCTTGGGAATTACGGATTTAAAAGTATGCATTAATTCCGTGGGGTGCGACGTATCTCGCCCCGTCATTGAAGAAATGGTGAAGCAGTTTTTATCTCGCAATCTGGACCGATTACCCGCCCATATTCAAGATAAGTTTAACGATAACCCCCTGCGAATATTGGACACCAAGGACGATGTTGTTCAAGCCTGCATCGCCGGAATGCCCGATATTAAAGAGGCCTTAACCCAAGAATCAAAGGATCACTTTTTTAGTGTATTGCAACACTTAGATGAAATGAAAATACCGTATCAAGTCACCAACACTCTGGTGCGAGGATTGGAATACTACACCGAAACCGTGTTTGAAATTGTATCAGATCACTTAGGGGCCCAGAGTACTGTGTGTGGGGGCGGACGATACAATAACCTATCGAAAGAATTGGGTGGCCCCGACCTACCGGCTGTTGGCTTTGGGTTTGGGATTGAACGCACCATTATGTTACTGGATCATTTAAACAAAACATTTGAACCGTCCATCGATGTTTATTTCATTCCATTGGACATGTTATCGCGCGATCAGTTGTTTTATGTCATGGATCAGCTTCGTGGGCATAATATTTCATGTGAAATTGGGTATACCAATCAGTTAAAAAACCAACTCAAACGGGCCAATCGATGGCATGCCAAACGCGTGGTCATTATTGGTGAAGATGAACGTGAGTCCAACGTGGCACAATACAAAGATATGCTGAACCGAACTCAAGAGTTAGTTCCATTTGATCAATTAGTTGAAATTATCACCAATGATTTCGATGTCAATGCATTGGGTACATCGTGACATTCAAACTCATTCCAGCCATTGATATTATTGACGGGCAATTGGTCCGCCTATACAAAGGAGACTATGACCAGGTCACACAGTATCAAAAAACACCATTGGCCATGGCTCAACATTATCAGACCATGGGACTCAAGCATATTCATGTGGTTGACCTTAACGGGGCCAAAGATGGCCGACTGGTTAATTTAACCACCATTCAAACCATCATTAAAGCCACGGACCTTACCGTCCAAGTGGGGGGTGGGGTTCGATCCCCGGAACATATTGAAGATTTATTGTCCATTGGCGTTTCCGCGATTATTATTGGGTCACTATTGGTGCATGATTTTGAATTAGCCAGCCATTTAATTCATGCCTTTCCCCATAAAATTATCGCAGGACTCGATGTTCAAGGAGACCAGATTGCAGCTCATGGCTGGACCGAAACATCGGATATTTCATTGGCCGACATGTTGCAAAAACTGGCCGGATTCCCTTTAAACAGTATTGTGACAACAGACATCCAAAAAGATGGTACCTTTGAAGGGCCAAACGTCAAACTGTATCAACAAATGAGTCAATTAACCAATCACAACGTGATTGCATCCGGAGGCGTTGCCAGTATTAATGATATCACGACACTCGCGGCATTGAAGATTCCCCAATTGCAGGGGTGCATTGTTGGCAAAGCGATTATTGAAGGTCGCATTAATCCCGCCGACACCCGCGCGTTTCAATGAATATATTGCTATTATTTGGGGTGGCATTATTGGCCAGTGTCTTGGCCAGTTTTTTATGCGTTCGATTAAAAATTCCGCAGGTCATTGGCCATTTACTGGTGGGGATTTTATTGGGTCAATCGGGCCTAAAAGTAATAACCATTCACGATGTCGAACAGCTAACCATGGTATCCTACTTTGCCTTGGCACTGATTGGGTTCAACATTGGTGGCGAACTTCGTTGGGCACGAATTAAACGGTTTGGAAAGGCCATTATTATCATTACGTTATTTGAAACCATGGTGTCCTGTTTGGCCGTATTTACCGCCATTTATTTTTTAACAAAAAATCTGGCGCTGGCCCTTATTTTGGGTGGACTGGCATGCGCCACCGCACCCGGAGGCACCACCAATGTTATTCATGAATACAAAGCGCGAGGTCAATTAACCGCCACCTTATTTGGGGTCGTCGGCGCGGACGATGCTTTTGCGATCATTTTATTTTCCATTTTATCGGGATTGGCCAAGGTTTACGTGGGCGCATCGCCGGAATCATTATCATCCATTGCATCTCATGTGGTGTCCGATATTGGTGGGGCTATTGTGTTGGGCGGGTTCTTGGGTGGCCTATTTTCATTTTGGATTTTACGTATCAATAGTATCGATGTTCGAAACCTAATGACATTGATTGGCATTTTCATCTGTTCGGGATTGGCCATTTCATTGAATGTATCTCTTATTTTAGCCTCCATGGTCATGGGCATTGTTATCGGCAACATTCGCCCTCACCGTGCGCGGTCCAACTTCAGTTCACTACACGTTCTTTCCACCCCCATCTACATGGTCTTTTTTGTACTCATCGGAGCACGATTGGACTATCGATTACTATTGGCCATGGGATCCATTGGGTTTACGTACTTCTTTTTTCGAACATTTGGTAAATATTTTGGGGCGTTTATTGGGGCTTATTTGGCCAATGCGCCCAAAAAAGTACGTCAAAATATTGGGCTCTGCCTATTTTCTCAGGCGGGGGTGGCCATTGGATTGGCCATTTCACTGGATGTTGCGTTTTCAAATAGTACACCACAAGCCCGTGAGTTATCCACTCTGATATTAACCGTCATTACGGCATCAACGTTAATTTTTCAAATTATTGGCCCCATTATGACAAAATATGCACTTATGAAAGCCAATGAAACTAATGTATAATAAGGAGTAATTATGTTTGATAAATATTTTGGTTTTTTAAGATCTCACGATGAGCAGTCCATTTTGCAAACGTTATTGGAACACGCCAAAATTGATGCTGAAGAACTCATTATACTGTCCAAAATGATGGCCGTACTCGAGGGCAAAGAGGACGGCGACCTGGCCATTATGCACCAGCAAATCCAACAAGTAAATAATGAAAATGTTAAAATATTTGAAACGGTTACAGATCATATTATTCAATCCAATTTTGATTTTCAAAAACAGTATGACTTATTACGATTACAGCAACGCATTGATGCGGTATCCGGTCTCATTATTGCCACATCCAAACGCATTATTATTGCCAAAAACATCGATACCGTTGTCCCCGCCACGCTCCATACCCATTTAAATCAACTCATGACCTTAGTGATCGAATCTCAACAAACCTTTATTTCGTCCATTGAAACATTTCGATCTTCTCGACGCGATGTTATTAAACTGATCCACAAAGCAGAAGAGCAAGAAAACATGGTCGATAATGTTCGATCCGAATGCTTGGAAGTATTATTTAAAATTGGCAATGAAGGGCACATGCGAATGGGTGACTTTTCAGCGATTGAGGGCCTGATCGAATATATTGAAGACATTTCAGACGCTATTAAATCGGCCACCACCAGTTTGGATTGGCTATTATTAAATTAAACGCGCCCCCAAAGCCCCCCCCGATCCGTCAAAAAAATTAAATTTCTTGAACCACTTCAACAACTTCAGGAATTTCTGACTTGAGACGATTCTCAATACCCATTTTTAACGTCATGGTTGACGATGGGCAGGTGCTACAGGCGCCTTGCAACTTTAATGTTACAATACCATCATCATAGCCCACCAATTCAACATCGCCCCCGTCCATTGCAATGGCAGGTCGAATTTCATCGTCTAAAATGGTTTTTATTTTAATTTCGATATCCGATGCATTTTCATTTTTCTTTTGACGAATGGCATCGACGTATTCCAAGTTAATAACTAACTCATCGTTTTCTAAATGCGTTAAAATTGTGTCACGAATAGGTTCTAATAATGTTTCCCATTCGGCGGTCTGGTTTTTTGTCACCGATATAAAATTAAATCCCACCATCACAATATCAATGCCTTCAATGGCAAATAATTTTTTTGCCAATGGCGACTCATTTAACCCCTCTGACTGGGGTTGAAACTCAACAGTTCCCGATTCAAAGAAATGCATATTGGGTAAAAACTTTACCGCATTGGGATTGGGGGTGGGACTTGCCGATAATTGAATATGTTTTTTTGCCATTATATTATGCCTCCGTTGTAATCTTCAGTTTATTTTTTGTTAATGCGGCTTCCAACGCCCGCCATATTAGTGTGGCACACTTTACACGAATTGGAAATTGCTTCACATTTTCAAATAAGGTCAAATGCCCCAAACATTCCGTATCATCGTGCTCACCCAACACATCCGTTAATAACCCAATAAAGGTGTCCTTTACTGTTAGTGCATGGGTCACCGACTGATTTAATAAGTGGGTCGTCATCATAGATGATACCGACATTGATATCGCACACCCCGTGCCATGAAAACCAATATCCACAATAATATCATCGGATACCGTAATAAACAGATGGTAATCATCACCACATAATGGATTCACGCCATGCGCATAGTGCGTAGGGCTATCAATACGTTTAAAATTTCGCGGGTTCTTATTATGATCCAGCAATACCTGTTGGTATAATTTTTTTAGTTGACTCAATACCCAAACACCTCCCGTGCTTTTTTAAGTGATGTTACTAACGCCGACACATCACTCAATTCATTATATACCCCAAACGATGCCCGCGCCGTGGCAGGGACATTAAACCGACGCATCGCTGGTTGGGCACAGTGGTGCCCCACCCGAATGGCCACATGGTCGGTATCTAAAATGGTCCCCAAATCATGTGGATGAATACCCGTTACGTTAAATGATATGGCCGATGAGCGATGTGCGGGATTCCCAATAAGTTCAATAAAATCCAATTCACGCAATGCCTCAAGGGCCGCCTGAGTAACCGCGGTTTCATGGGCCTGAATGGCCGTTCTCCCCAAATCATTTATATAATCAATCGCAACCGCCAATCCAATGACTTCTAAAATGGGGGGCGTGCCCGCTTCAAACTTTAGTGGTGCGGTTGTAAATGTCGTTGCCTCTTTGCTCACGGACTCAATCATGTCCCCACCAAAAGTCACCGGCTGTACCTGGTCAATAATACGGTCCGATATATAACACACACCAATACCTGTTGGGCCATACATTTTGTGCCCCGAAAAACAATACACATCGGGGTCCAACGCTTGAATATCCAACGGTTCATGGGCAATGGCCTGAGCCCCATCAATTAAAATGGGAATGCCCTTTTTTTTCGCCACCTCAATAATGGGTTTGATCGGAAACACACTGCCCAATACATTGGAAATATGCGTCATCGCAATCATCCGTGTCCGATCATTAATCAACGAACAAAATTGATCCACATCCAGCTCTCCCGCATCGGATACCGGGGCGTATACCACCCGAGCATTGGCCGCTTTCGCCACCATTTGCCACGGCACAAAGTTCGCGTGATGTTCCACTTCCGTAATTAAAATTTCATCGCCATCCTTAATCATGGGCGATAAAAACCCCTGGGCTATTAAATTAATGCCATCCGTGGTGCCTTTGGTAAAAATCACATTTTTTTCAGATGCCGCATTTATGTAATGTTGTACTTTTTTTCGGGCCGAATCATATTGTTGCGTGGCCACGGCACTTAGCTCATAAATACCCCGATGCACGGTGCCATAGTCATTTTTTAAAAATTCACTCATGGCATCAATCACTAGAGCGGGTTTTTGCGTTGTAGCCCCCGAATCCAAATAAACCAACTGAGGATGCTTTTGAAAAATCGGAAACGTATGCTTTACATTCATATGATCTGATTTAAAATACCAATAAGGGATGCCGCATCCGGCGTGCTTCCTTGAATGGATAACACGTCATCAATAAACGCCCTTAAAATGATTTTTTTACTATCATTGTCTCCCAACCCCCGACTTTTTAAATAAAACAACTGATCTTGATTCAAATCCCCAGTGGTGGATCCGTGAGAACATTTTACATCATCGGCATCAATAAATAACTGCGGACGTGAATATACATTGGCATAATCGTCCAACAAAATATTTTGATTTAACTGATACGAATTAATCTGCTGGGCACCGGGCCTTACGGTAACTTTTCCATTATATTCAAAAATAGCCGCATCTTTATTTAATGATTTAAATAATTGATGCGATTCCGTATTGGCCGCGGCATGGTACACATGTGTATTATAATGCGTTCGACCGTGAGGCAAATGAATGGCCGCGCCATGCAACCGTGCATGCGCCTGTTCACCGTGAATAAATACCCGATTCTGAAACCGACCATGGGCCGATAAATACGATTCATTTAATGAGGTTAACTCTGTATGCTCATGCAAATGAGTGTCCATAAAGTCAAGAATCACGCCCTCATTATTCATGTTTTTCTCGGTTACCCGACACACGGACTTTTTATAAAGTTCAACGTGACATACATTCATTTGGGTGGCTGATGCATCCTGATTTATGAACACCCGATTAAATTGCATGGTCGATCCATTAAGAACCATGTTTAATCGTGTTTTTTGATGCGACGTTGCCTCATATACAATGGTCACGGTGGCCACCTCATGATTAAACGTAAGGGTGGTCTCATCGGCCGTATTCGCCAAATGAATAAAGCCATTCTGAGTGGTGGCCATGGCACACGCCGTCGTCGATAATCCACCCCCCTTTGGTAAGGCGTAATCCACCAACGTGCCATTTAAAAAATAAAGGTAATACCCCGTCAATTGAATCGAAGGAGCAACGGATTGAGCTTCTGGCAAGGGCCGAGATAATACCTCGGGCACATTGTAATACAACCAATCTTCGTCATTGGTTGCGGGCGGCGTAATGCCATGCTGATCAAATAATGCTTGTAGTGTGGATGTGGCTGTAACTGTCATGCGCGTGCGTTCAATAAGTGGTCGTACCCATTCTGATCCAGTTCTTTGGCCAGTGATTCATCCCCCGTCTGGACGATTTTTCCATCCACCATAATATGCACATAGTCCGGTGTAATGTAATCCAATAATCGTTGATAATGTGTAATTAATAAGAATGAATTATCCTCATTTTTCAAATGATTCACCGCATCGGACACCTGCTTTAAGGCATCAATATCCAACCCAGAATCGGTTTCATCCAACACCGCCACCGCCGGATTTAATACGGCCAATTGCAATATTTCATTGCGCTTTTTTTCGCCCCCCGAAAACCCAAAATTTAATTCTCTATCCAAAAAACTTTCGGGAATATTTAATTTCTTTCGCTTTTCATTTAAAAAGTCATTAAATACCAACGGGTCTGACTCCGGTAACCCCAAATGCTTTTGTTTGGCATTGTACGCCATCCGTAAAAACTCGGCGTTGTTCACCCCCGGAATTTCGACGGGGTACTGAAACGCCAAAAACAATCCCATTAACGACCGTTTGGTGGCATCGTATTCTGCGATATCCTCGCCATTCAATAAAATAGATCCCTGGGTTACTTCATAGT
>JBMTIN010000016.1:0-14646 GCA_049437345.1 Candidatus Marinamargulisbacteria bacterium | reverse complement strand
TGGGTTTTACCAATACCTACTGATCCATAAATAAATAATGGGTTATATGCATTTGCCGGGCGCTTTGCAACGGCTTCGGCGGCGGCAAATGCAAAGCGATTGTTGTTTCCAACAATAAATTTATCCAGTGTAAATAATGGATTAAATTTAGAGGGCTGTGGATCACTGGGGGGAACAAACAAGTCCAGCTGATCTGTTTCAACAGGATCATTTGGTGTTTCAATATGAATTTCAATGGGTTGATTAACGTAGGATTTGATAATACTCAAGCACTTATTTTCAATCCATTGTTTCATGTACGCATCCCCCACAATTAAACGAATAGTATTGTTGATTGTTTGAACATCAACCGAATTTTTAAATATTTGAAGATTGGGTTCACTTAGATCATTTTGAAGGTTAATAACAAGGTCATCTTTTTTTATCGACATAGTTTTCCACAACTCATTTCATATAAATTACACTCAATCACACAGTTTTCCACAAAGTTACCCACATTTTTTTGCCACAACATAAACACTCGGGGCGATATTAATATTTTTTATTATTTTATTTAAAAAAAGATCGGCTTTCACTAGTTTTTTAGCGGAGACCATTCGTTTAATGATTGGGATTCGAAATATGCCGACTTGTTGTTGATCAATCACGTTGAATTTGGCTTTTTTTAACATATCTATTATATAGGGAGGGTGATAATTATAAAATGTTTTGGATCGTTCAATGGTATTTTTTTTCGGTTCAAAAGGATGTGTGATTCGATGTTTTAGATGGTAATAATTGGGGATATCAAGAACGAGGATGCCTTGAGGGGCCAGGGTATTGTAATACTGACGAAATAGTAATTCAACATTATTAAGATGATGGAGCGTTCGAATCGATAGAATGGCATTGACGGGTTCATTAATGGCCAGTTCATACACTGATTGTTCATAAAAATACGTAGCCTCCGAATGTAATATGGATTCTTTAGCTTCATCCAGCAAGTGTTTTGCGTAATCCACCAAGTGGCATCGTTTAAATAGTGAACAATATGCTGGATACAGTCGCCCAAAACCACAACCGGCATCTAGCACTGAATCATAAGATAAGCTATACTTTTTCAGCATTTTATGAACAACATGTTGCTCCAATTGATGTTCATAATCTCGGTTTTGATTCGTCCAAAAAGAAGCCTTATAATCGTAATCTGAGTAATCGCAGATATTTGTTTTATCCATAATTATTAAAATATCATTTCTAACTCTGGATAGGAAGTCAGTGAAATAGCAATCATTTGATAAATTTTGATACCATGATTATCATGATTGAATGAAATTAACGTACGGCGTTATTGTTGTTGGGGCAGGCCATGCCGGTGTTGAGGCGGCACTGGCTGTTGCTCGAAAAGGTGTAAGTTGCGCTTTATTTTGTTTGGATTTTTCGAAAGCTGCCAGCATGCCCTGTAATCCATCGATTGGTGGATCAGCAAAAGGGCAAATTGTGGGAGAGATTGATGCTATGGGTGGGATTATGGGCGAAGCCGCTGATAATACTTATTTACAAATTAAGTATTTAAACCGATCCCGTGGGCCGGCAGTCCATGCACTTCGAACACAGAATGATAAGTATGACTATCCGCAGTTTATTCAAGATCGGATTCAATCCAATCCCGATATAACCGTTATTGAGAAAGAGGTCATCGATATATGGGTAAAAAATGACGTTGTTGCGGGTGTGAAAACAGTATGTGGCACAACATATGTGTCGTCGAACGTTGTAATTACAACGGGAACCTATATGAAAGGCGTGACGCATATGGGGTTGGTAAATAAACCGGAGGGTCGAATGGGGGAAGCGCCATCCAATTATTTATCATTGGCATTAAAGCGATTGGGGTTTAAACTGGGACGGTTAAAAACCGGTACGCCACCACGTGTTTGTGCGACATCATTGGATTATGGTGCCATGGTATCTCAACCTGGGGATGCTGATTTTTTGCATTTTTCCTTTCGAACCACGAATACGGGACGTCACCATCATCAAACAGATTGTTTTTTGACCAATACCACCCCGGAAACACATGACGTTGTTAATAATAGTTTGGATGAATCTCCGTTGTATTCGGGGATCATTGAGGGGGTGGGGCCAAGATACTGTCCATCACTGGAAGATAAAGTTGTACGATTTAAAGATAAATCATCACATCATTTGTTTATTGAGCCGGAGAGTCGATCAACCACTGAAATATACATTCAGGGGTTCAATACATCCCTCCCTGTTCATGCACAAGAAAAAATATTGAAAACCATTCCGGGGCTTGAGAAAGCTGTGATGCTGAAGCCAGGATATGCGGTTGAATATGATTTTATTTATCCGGATCAATTATTCCCTACGCTGGCGTCTAAATTATATGACGGATTATTTTTTGCGGGGCAAATTAACGGAACGTCTGGTTACGAGGAGGCTGCGGCTCAAGGATTGGTGGCTGGAATGAATGCCGCTAATCGTTCCATGGGACAACCCGTGGTGATTGTTTCACGTGAAACATCGTATATTGGCACATTAATCGACGACCTAACATCAAAAAATGTCATTGATGAGCCTTATCGGATGATGACGGCCCGATCTGAATATCGGTTATTGCTTCGTCAAGATAATGCCTTGTTTCGATTATCGGAATTTGCATATTCGCAGGGGTTATTGACGGATGACGATATGGTGATTATTCGCCGTATTTGTTCTCAGCGGGATGACTGTGTTCAATATTGCAAGCGTCAATCTATTGGTCCACAATTAATGGCTAAATATAATGTTGAAAAGATGTTGTACGACACCTTAATGAAGCGACCGGAGGTGGCGATTGATGATATTGTTGAAGCATTATTGCATGAATTTGATCGAGAAACCATTCAAAGAGCGATGACTGAGATTCGATACGAAGGGTATATTGTGCGGCAAACCAAGCAAATTGAAAAAATGGAAAAAATGAATGCTATTGCATTACCAGAAACATTGGATTATCGAAAAATATCGGGGTTAAGAACGGAAAGTCAGGATAAATTAATTCGATTTCGACCCAAAACATTGTTGGAAGCAAAGAAGATTGCGGGCATTAACCCCGCTGATTTAATGATTGTTATGGCCTATGTTCGATAAATCCGTCATGGATGCTATCAATCGTTACATTGAATTGCTAAAGGAATACAATGACACCACAAATATATATTCAAAGAAAAGTTATGATCATTTAAGCGGGCATATTGAGGACTCTTTGAATGTGGCGTCTTTAGTGGGGGACCGTGGGGTGCATGTCGATATGGGATCCGGATCTGGATTGCCGGGCATTATCATGGCCATTGCATCTTCAGTTCATGTGATTTGTATTGAGTCAAAAGAACGAAAGCGTGTATTTTTAAATTATATTAAAGAGGCCTTGGATCTAGATAATGTTACAGTATTTGATGGCGATGTTCAGCGATTTACCCATGGTTATTCAGGGCCTAAAATTACATCTTTTTCGGCCAAAGCTTTTGCTAAGCCACCTAAACTATTAACCTATTTAAGTATGTTTCGTCCGCATCAGTATCGAAAAGGTGCTATTTGTTGGGTTCCGATATCAGAACGCCAAGCCACCATATTAAAATCCTTTGATGATGTGGTTCAGCTATCTAGAAATGGGGTGAATTATCGGTATTTTAAGATTCAGATGGGGGCATTTCAATCGTACAAAGCTGATCTAAAAATGCAATATAATCTTTAAACCGATCATATTCAACTTGAATGGTGAGTTGGTTTTTTCGGTGATTAATTTTGACATTGGTATTTAACTGTGTCGATAGTTTTTCTGTATAGTTATCGAATAAATTAAGCTTGGGTTTTTTAGATGTTTTTTTTTTCGTCTTGGCGGCATGTTTTTCAGCATCGCGAACACTAATATTATTCTCAATGATATTATGTGCCATAGCGAGGCATTGATCGGGGGTATCACTTAACTGAATCAGTGTTCGTGCGTGTCCTTCACTTAATTGTTTCAAAAGAACCATTGTTTGAACATCGGCCGGTAACTTGAGCAGTCTTAATATGTTGGCAATGCTGGATCGGGATCGTGAAAATAATTGCGCTAAAGTATCTTGCGTGTATCCAAATGAATCAATTAATTGTTGAAGTGACTGAGCCACTTCAATGATCGATAAATTTTCTCGATCAATGTTCTCAACCAGCGCTAATTCACAGGATTGTTGATCCGATATATTTTTGACAATAGCTAAAATTGTTGTTTGTTTATTTTTTTGACAGGCTTTTAATCGTCGTTCACCAACAACCAATTCATAGTAATTTGCAACTCTTCGTACAACAATGGGTTGGGTAAGGCCGTGCGCTTTAATTGAGTGTGCTAATTCATTTAATGCGGACTCATCAAAATGTTGTCGAGGTTGAAACGGGTTGGGTTGAATGGCATTAATGTCAATGGTTTCAATGGCCACGGGGGCGTTGGGAATTATATTGGGAATCAGGGCGTCTAGGCCTTTACCCAGTCGATTTATTTGTTTTGGCACGTTCAATGACCTCCTTAGTTAAATGATAATATGCAATTGAACCGGATGACTTTGGGGCATACAGTGCAATTGGAAGCCCAAAACTGGGGGCTTCAGCCAGGCGAATATTTCGGGGAATAATCGTGTCAAAAATAAGTTCTTTAAAATGATGTTTGGCATCATTTACTACTTGACGGTTTAATGATGTTCGGCGATCAAACATGGTCAAAACAATGCCAAGAATACTAAGTGTCGGATTAAGGCGTTCTTTAATTAACTGAATTGTATTTAGTAGCTTCGCAAGACCTTCAAGTGCAAAGTATTCACATTGAACCGGTACCACCAGTTGATGGGTGAAGGCGAATGCATTTAAGGTCAATAGGCTCAATGATGGTGGGCAATCAATAATAATATAATCATATTCATCCAAAATAGGGGTTAGTCGTTGTTTTAAAATTGTTTCACGTGAAACAGTCGTGGATAACTCCACGTCTGCTCCGGCCAAATTTGAACATGATGGTACCAGGTGAAGTTGTTCAAATGGGGTGGGATAAATACAGTCATTAATATGTTCGTCATTTGAAATAACATCGTAAATTGAATGATGGATTTGTTGTGTATCCACACCAATGCCAGACGTTGCATTAGCTTGAGGATCGAGGTCAATTAGAAGAGTTTTTTGACCAGATTCACTGATATATAGTGCAATATTTAATGCGGACGTCGTTTTTCCAACCCCACCTTTTTGATTTGCAATAGATATTACCTTGGCTCCCATAATTAAAAAAATACTAAATATTTCCGAAAATAGGAAATAATTTAACCAAAACTTGTGGTTGGCTGGTAATTTTAATACTATAGAGAAAGCATTTAAATAAGGGAGAAGCTGAATGTTTTCTAGATTTACAGAAAAAGCGATACAAGCCATTATGGTTGGTCAAGAAGAGGCCAAGCGATTTAATCATTCGTATGTTGGTACCGAGCATATTTTATTAGGTATTATTAGTGATAAAGATAATATTGTTGTCAAAGCACTAAATGGATTGGACATTCAGCCCGATCAGATACGAAAATTAATTGAAGATCGTTTGGAGTTGAATTCCTCAGGCGAAGGCAATCCGAATATTCCCTTTACCCAGCAGGCTAAGCAGATTTTGTCGAATGCATGGGATGAAGCTCGAAAGCTTGGTCATAATTATGTGAATGTGGAGCATTTATTTTTATCAATATTCAGGGATCCAACAAATGTTGCTGCCAAGGTTTTGACTGAATTAGGATTAAAAAGTTCAACGTTCAAAGAAGCCTTATTTATGGCCTTAGGTAAGCGTGTTGAGTCGTCATCTCGTCAATCGCCATCGATGGTCCCAACACCAACCTTGGACTTATTTGGTCGGGATTTAACCGCCTTGGCTAAAGAAAATACTTTAGACCCAGTCATTGGCCGAGAAAAGGAATTGGAGCGAGTAATTCAAATTTTATCTCGACGAACCAAAAATAATCCAGTATTGACGGGAGAACCTGGGGTTGGTAAAACAGCGGTTGTTGAGGGGTTGGCTCAAATTCTTCATTTAAAAACTACTCCTGAAAAATTACGAAATAAGCGGTTAATCACATTGGATTTGGGGCTTTTAGTCGCGGGAACAAAGTATCGTGGTGAGTTTGAAGATCGTGTAAAAAAGATCATGGAAGAAGTTCGAAAGTCAAATAATGTTATTTTATTTATCGATGAACTTCATACGATCATTGGTACGGGGAGTTCCGAGGGGAGTTTGGATGCCGCCAATTTATTTAAACCAGCATTGGCACGAGGTGAGCTCCAATGCATTGGTGCGACCACATTGGATGAGTATCGAAAACATATTGAAGGGGATGGTGCGTTAGAACGGCGGTTTCAATCGGTGTTGGTTGAAGCCCCATCGCAAGCGCAAACCATTGAGATTTTACGTGGCATTAAATCTCGTTATGAAGAATATCATCATGTGGTAATTACTCAGGATGCAATTGTTGAAGCGGTTGAAATGTCATCCCGATTTATTACCGATCGTCAGTTACCCGATAAGGCGGTGGATGTTATTGACGAAGCCGCATCAAAAGTGATGTTGGAATCTTCTAAATTACCCGGCGAATCTTTGCAGTTATTTAAAGATCTCGATGTACTTAAGTCGGAGCTTGATTTAGCTCAGAAAAAAAATGACACTGATTTAGTGTTAGGGTTGCAAAAAAAGCGGCATGATTTACTGGAAAATGTAAACAAAATGGGTGATTTAGAACGGCGATATGCAGCGAAGATTGTGGATGCTCAAATTGTGGCCGAGGTGGTGGCGTTATGGACGGGTATTCCTGTGACCAAAATCACTGAAGAAGAGTCTGAAAAATTATTAAAAATGGATCGTGATTTATCGCAAAAAATTATTGGGCAAGACGAGGCAGTAAAGGCCGTGGTTCGTGCCGTCAAACGATCAAAAGTAGGTTTAAAAAATCCCAAGCGTCCAACGGGATCCTTTTTATTTTTAGGCCCAACGGGGGTGGGGAAGTCAGAGTTGGCCAAGCAAATGGCCATTAATTTATTTGGTAAAGAAGATGCTATGATTCGTATTGATATGTCGGAATACATGGAAAAGCATACGGTGTCCCGGCTCATTGGGTCGCCACCGGGGTATGTTGGTTATGACGATGGTGGTCAATTAACAGAGCCTGTTCGACAAAAGCCATACTCGATTATTTTATTCGACGAGATTGAAAAAGCATCGCCCGATGTATTAAATATTCTTCTTCAAGTATTAGAAGATGGTCATGTGACCGATTCCAATGGGCGCACCGTTGATTTTAAAAATACGATTATTATTATGACGTCCAATGTTGGCGCTAAGTATATTCAAAAAACATCGTCTCTTGGGTTTCAGACAACGTCCGAAGAGGACGCGAACTATAAAAATTTGAAGGAAAAATTAAAGGATGAAATTTCTCGAGAGTTTCGTCCAGAATTTATTAATCGGATTGATGATGTTGTTGTTTTCAAACCATTGGTGAAAGAAGCAATGGTTCAAATTGCCACCATTTTAGTGGACGAGTTGATGGATCGATTGCAAGCAAAGAATATTCGACTGAAAGTAGCTCCGGAAGTTATCCAACTCATTACTGAAAAAGGGACAAATTTACGCATGGGGGCACGCCCATTGCGCCGGTCGCTTCAAGAAAATTTAGAGGATCCCATGGCAGATGCTCTATTAAAGCGTAATTTGAGGTCGGATGTTTCCATTGGATGTACATTATTAAAAGATAAGACGGTGGCCTTTAGTATTCGTCAACTTAAACCAAAACCAAAGGAGTTCACGGTATTATCTTCCAAAGAACTCATTAATGTCCCCTAAGACCAAAGCTACCTTTGAGTGCATTGAATGTGGTACGTCATATTTGCGTTGGCAAGGCCAATGTGACCAGTGTTCAGAGTGGAATTCGTTAGAACCAATCACCATCATTGTGAATCGTCACGAACCCAATGCCAATGGCACAAAAGTGATTCGTTTGGCCGATGTCCAGGAACCTAAAACGAGTCGTACCAGTGCTGGTTTTGAGGAATTGGATCGTGTGCTTGGTAAGGGCTGGGTTCGCGGTAGTGTTAATTTAATTTGTGGTGAGCCGGGCGTAGGGAAGTCAACATTGGTGCTTCAATCCTCGTTGGCATGTGCGAGTAAGCAACAAAAAACGCTGTATTTAACGGCTGAAGAATCGGATATCCAAGTAAAGCAACGGGCCAAACGACTGCAGCCAACATTGCCAGATTCTATGTATATTTCAGCAACAACGGATATGGACGCTGCAGTTCAAATGATTCAAAATGAACGTCCCGATGTGGTAGTACTCGATTCGATTCAAATGGTAATGAGTACGGCATTGTCTTCTATGCCGGGCGCACTTAATCAAGTGCGATTGTGTGCGTCGTTATTTATTAAGGCGGTGAAAGCCGTGGGGGCTATTGGTATTTTAGTCGGGCACATTACAAAAGATGGGCAATTGGCCGGGCCCAAAACATTGGAACATATGGTGGATGTTATTTTATTTTTTGAAGGAGAACGATCATTGTCCGTGCGCATGTTACGGGCCTTAAAAAATCGGTATGGTACCACTAACGAAACCGGTTTATTTCGTATGAAAAGTGATGGGTTGGATGAATTGGGTCCCCATGACCAGTTGATTTCGGATTTGAATAAGCCGCCCATGGCGGGGTCCGTAATTACAGCGGTGTTATCGGGAACACGGGGGATGTTAGTGGAATTACAATCCCTGGTGGTGCCGGCCGGGTATCAGCAAATAAAGCGCACATTTGTTGGGTTAGATTCACATCGGTCTCATGTTATGATCGCTATTCTGGGTAAATTTTTTCAATTGAAATTAGCTTCAAACGATATTTTTTTATCGTTGGTTGGTGGGATTAAATCTCAATTACCGGACATTGATTTAGCGATATGTTTTTCTATTTGGTCGTCTCATTTTTCTCGGCCATTGCCAAAGCAGTTGGCAATATTAGGTGAAGTTGGACTAACGGGAGAAGTCCTGCCTATTGCTCATTTGGACCGGTATGTGAGTGCCATGGCGGTATTGGGCATAACGTCGTGTATTTTACCCAAACTTTGTGCATCGGATTGGCCAGAGGATAGTGTGGTGTCCCCTGTTTTTGTAGAAACTATTTTTGATGCATATACACTATTTAATACATTGGCTTACAAACCAACGGTAAAAAAATAGACGGCAGTTCGTTGGTTTGTACTTGACGTAGTCTGTGGCCGGGTTTATTATACGGTTTTGCAAGGAGGCTATTAGTGGCTAAAGAAAATCAGACAGAACAAACCGAAGAAACAAACAGTAATTATCCTGTTTCAATGAGACAATTATTGGAATCGGGTGTTCATTTTGGGCATCAAACCCGTCGATGGAACCCTAAAATGGATACATATATATACACGTCTCGCAATGACATTCATGTGATTGATCTTCAACAAACCGTTGAGCTAATAAAGGATGCGTATCATTTTGTGAAAGATATTGTTTCTAAAAAAGGAACGTTGTTATTTGTTGGAACTAAAAAACAAGCACAGGACGCTATTTCTACGGAAGCTGAGCGATGCAAAATGCCCTTCGTTAATCAGCGGTGGTTGGGTGGAACACTAACAAATAATGTCACCATTAGTAACAGTGTTAAACAATTAAAGCGATATGAAGAAGATCAAAATAGTGGGGTCTTTGATCAGTTATCAAAAAAGGAAGCTTCTCGAAAAATAAAAAAATTGGCACGCCTTAAGCATTATTTGGGCGGTATTAAAGATATGAGATATTTACCCAAGGCTATTTTTGTTGTGGATACAGCCAAAGAAGAGTTAGCTATCAAAGAAGCTAAAAAGTTGGGTATTAAAGTGATTGGCTTGGTTGATACCAATGGTGATCCGACACATCTTGATTACCCAATTCCTGGGAATGACGATGCGATTCGTGCTATTAAGTTAATATGTTCTGTATTTTCCGATGCCGTTCTCGCTGGTGCGGATGCCACCGTTGAGTCGAAAGATGATGGTAATCAGAATACATTAGTGGCGGAAGAACGTTATAATCAATCGAAAGATGTAAGGTAGGGAGTACATATGACAATTACAGCGGCATTAGTTAAAGAACTAAGAGAAAAAACAGGGGTAGGGATGATGGCTTGCAAAAGCGTACTTCAAGAAACCAATGGTGATATTGATGCTGCGATTAAGTCATTAAGGGAAAAAGGATTGTCAAAAGCCGAAAAAAAATCGGATCGTAGTACCAAAGAAGGTCGTGTGATTACTCATACTGATGGGAATCAAGCGGTGATTTTAGAGTTGGCTTGTGAAACTGATTTTGTGGCAAATAATGATAATTTTAAAGCGTTGGGGCAAACCATTGCTCAAGCCATTGTTGATCACAAACCCGCGGAGAATGCGGATGTTCGATCATTGAGTGTGAATGAATCAACCGTTAGTGAATTAATTTCAGATGCCATTTTACAATTGGGTGAAAATATTACCGTGGGACAGTTTAAGTTGATTTCCACGTCGGGCAGTGTTTCAAAATATGACCACACCAATGGTAAAATAGGGGTCGTGGTGGAGTTTACCGCTCCTGTTGACGATGAAGTCGGTCGTGATGTGGCCATGCAGGTAGCTGCAATGAACCCCTTATACGTATCATCAGATCAAGTGCCAGCTTCGGATTTAGATAATGAATCGGATATTTTAAGAAAACAAGCTGTATCGGAGGGAAAGCCACCTCAGGTAGTCGAAAAGATTATTCAGGGACGGTTATCTAAATTTTATAAAGAAAACTGTCTGGTTGAGCAAGTATTTGTTAAAAATCCAGATAAAACAATTAAAGAATTATTACCATCGGGTGCCACGGTTGCATCTTTTGACCGTTTTTCTTTGGCAGGGTAATTGAGAGATTACTTTGAAGCTATTGAGACGCAACTTTTATCGCCCTTAGCCGTTAAGAGTGTTGATTCAAAGGGGAGACAGTACCCGGAACCTTTGGATGTTACCCGGACCTGTTTTCAGAGGGATCGTGATCGTATTGTTCATTCAAAATCGTTTCGTCGGTTAAAACACAAGACGCAGGTATTTGTATCGACGGAAAAAGACCATGTGCGGTCTCGTTTAACTCACAGTATTGAGGTTTCTCAAATTGCACGGCATATGGCGAGACTGCTTCGATTGAATGAGGATTTAACCGAGGCTATTGCGTTGGCGCATGATTTAGGGCACCCACCATTTGGGCACGCGGGTGAATCAACATTAAATGAATTGATGGTTAATCATAATGGTTTTGAACACAATAATCAGTCATTACGAATTGTGGATGTTTTAGAATCAAAATATCCGGGGTTTTCTGGGTTGAATTTAAGTTTAGAGGTCCGGTGTGGAATTCAAAAACACCAAACACCATTTGATAATCCGTTATCGGATACCAACGATACGTTTTATTCGCTTGAAGCTCAAGTGGTTAATTTAGCTGACGAAATTACATATACGGCCCACGACGTTGATGATGCATTACGAGCTTCGATTTTAACCGACGCTGATTTGGTAAAACATGTCACGTTATGGCGACAATACAGCAACGAAATATTGGCCGAATATTCAAATTTATCTGATAATCAGTACACGTACTTGATGAATTCAAAGTTAATTACGAATCAGATTCGGAATGTCATGGATACGGCTAAACTGCAAATAGAGCAATCGGGAATATCGTCGTTTTCTGAACTGCAATTATTTTCAGGGCCCGCATTGGTATCTTTTTCTTCTGATTTTAAAGATCAGGTTTCAGAGCTCCGGCAATTTTTATTTGATCGATATTATTCCCACTATGATATTTACCGATCAAATAAAAAAGGACAAATGATTATTAAGACACTATTCAATGCTTTGACGTCGGATTTTCGTTTAATTCCCGCCGATTATTATAGTGGGCGCCCCGATGACCCGAACGAACGAATTGTATGTGATTATGTGTCGGGTATGACCGATTCATTTGCTTTATCGGAATATCAGGACTTATATTCATAATCGTTGGTGTGGTTGCAATTTTGATCGCTCTTCGGTAGATTTAATTCTAGGAGGAATAACATGTCAGTATTAGCCGCAACCGATGAAAATTTTAAGTCCGAGGTTTTAGAGAGTGATAAACCTGTTTTAGTTGATTTTTGGGCCGAATGGTGCGGGCCTTGCCGTATGATGGCGCCGGTGATCGAAACGTTATCTGAAAAATACAGTGCTTCATTGAAGGTATGTAAACTAGACGCTGATACGCATCAGAAATCAGCGGCCGATTACGAGATTACGGGATTGCCTTGTTGCGTGGTATTTAACAATGGCCAAGAAGTAACCCGTATTATTGGGTTTCGTAGTGAAGACGCAATTGTTGAGGAATTAAAAAAACATATTTCTTTATAGTTAATTTTTAGGGGGGGCTATCGAAGAGATTGCACCGCTTGGGCGTAATCATTGGCTCCAAAAAGGTAGGATGCTGAGATTAATGTACTCGCACCAGCCTCAATAAGAGCCTTAGCATTGGTGTTATTTACGCCACCATCAACTTTAATATCGCCTGAAAATAACTGGCGAATATCGCGTACTTTTTTAATGGATTCAGGAATAAACGACTGTCCCGAGAATCCAGGGTGAACACTCATGACCAATATACTATCGACGTGGTCAAGAATGGGGCGCAGTGTATCCACCGGGGTATTCGGATTAATGGTAATGCCCGCAATTATGTCATGTGTTTTAAGATAATACAGATCATTTTCAAGTTTGGCATAGTCAATGTTGGTAGCCACGCGGGATGTTGTTTTAATATGCTCGTGATGGGTGGGGTTTGTATCATAGGCTTCAATATGGATGGCCAGTTCATTGACCTTGCAGTCAATAAACGCATCAAAAAATAGCCATGGAGCATCGATCATTAGATGGGCGTCTAGTGGTAATTGCGTGGTGGAACGAACGGGCCGAATAATAGGGGGGCCAAATGATATACTGGGGGCCATATGATTGTCCATTACATCTAGGTGCAACGCATCGACGCCGGCGGCTTCAATGGCACGAATTTCGGTTTCTAAATGTAAAAAATTGGCAGATAAGATACTCGCTGAGATTTTTGTGATATGATGGTTCATATGGAAAGCTATAAAATGGAATCACTAAAAGATCTAGATATAAATACCGATGTTTTTAAAATGAACGAAATCACTAAAAAAACAAATTTAACCCCACGAACTATTCGATATTACGAGTCCGAGGGCTTATTGGGTGATGTTCAGCGAAGCATTGGGTATACTCGTTATTTTACCAATGCGGATATTGTTCGTTTAAGAGAAATTATTCGATTAAAGAAGAAAGGGTATAAAATTGCTCAGATTAAAGATATATTTTTAAAGAAATATCCACCCAAAACAGTTGTGTTGGATCATCAATTATCGATTCGAGATGTTTTTCTTCAAGCCGAGGATATTGCTACATGTGTTAAAAATAACGTTCATGTGATGGAGTCGAGCATTGAACTTGATGCCGTGACTGTGAATTACATGGATTGGTCGACGCTTAATGACAAGAGTTATTTGAAGCCATTTAAAATTCAACCGAAAAAAGATCCCAAATCCAAGGGCGTCCAATTGGATATTTCCCCCACTAAAGCATGGACTGGAAATGGAATGCGTGCCATTGTTCGATATCTTTTGAATGCCATGACGAAACGTCAAATAACTCCGGAATTGATTGAAGCGTCCAAGGCAAACTTAACGGAATGGTTAATTATGCCCGTATCTTTAGATCAAGATTATCGATTTTTGAATACGTTACCACAAGTGTATATTATTGAACAAAGATCAGCGACAATATCTACACAAAATATTGTTTTCGAGCCTGATATATTGGCTTTTTTGGAAAAACAATTAAAGATGGTCTCAACGAGTGTTAATGGATTATTAAATCAGGTGACGTTTCATGGAAACTCAAAAGCCACTCATACACCTCTATTTTCCAATTTTATTAAAAAAATGGTCCCACATAGAGGGTTACTATCCATTGAAGAGTTATCGCCGTTTTATATTGAATCTACAGGGTCTTCAAATGTGATTTTAATTTCTATGGTATAAATATTAGCATTGCCATCGAAATAATGGTAATATTCTATATTTTTTTACTTTCATACGTCATACTTTACCATCCGATTTATATACTGTCAAATATTTATTTTGAAATGAATATAACATATTTTTTGAGAGGGTACTTCGTTGATTGGGATGGTATGAGGAAGATGCGTTTATTGAGATAATGTTATATCGGTGGAAAACGTGGGTGATGCTGGGGGCGGGCCCCTTGGCGATTTTAGCCGCTAATATCTGTTATACAGGTAGTTTTTCGGTGGCTAAATTTGTATCGCTAGACACCGCGGTGCCGGTGATTATGTTGTTTCGGTTTTTGGCTGGCCCCGTGTATTTGTTGCCCTATATTTTAATCAAAAGATCATCGGTTAAGATTCATTCTTGGCCATTATTGGGCATGCGTATTGTGTGTGGGGTATCGGCGATGAGTTTATTATTTTTTGCCTTTAAATGGGG
>JBMTIN010000015.1:0-14648 GCA_049437345.1 Candidatus Marinamargulisbacteria bacterium | reverse complement strand
TTTAAAAAATTTATCATGTGTGAACGTGGCTGTCAAAAAACATTTAAAAATATTCATGGTGGGGATTATTTCTAGAGGTCATTTGATATTAAACTATGGATGATTGTCATATTAATTTTATCGGATCGCGGTACTTGGTTAATTCAATCAACAATTCCTCCGAATCCAAGCATAACTGAATCGGGGGGTGGGCGGATGTGATCAGTGAGGGGTGGGTGGGTTGTGTGTGAACAATGCCTTGCACCAACCAATGGGTTTTAAACTGCCGAATGGTGAGTCCCAAAATTTTTTGACCGTTAGATGATATTTCAAACGGCGTGGGGTAGGTGGCACAGTAGGTGGGATTTGTGGTTGGCTCGGAAGTTACGGTATCCAATGCCACTCCGGAATGGATCAGCGCGTGGCGGATGCGTGTGGCAATTTGGGTGAGTTTGGCTTTCATTTTAAGAGGGAAGCGGGGATCGTTATTCCAACCCACCATCGAAAACACAATGTCGCCGGGGGTGTGAAACACAAGCCCGCCGCCGGTGATGCGCTGGGCCTGATCTACATGGTGCCAAGCCGCTGGGCTGGATTGTTTGTAACTGTAGGTAATTCCTGGGGCTGGCCAGACATAAAACCGTTCGATATGTTCGTTGGGGCGTAGGTCATGGGCTAACTGGCCATCAAACGCCATATTTTGATCGGCCGTTTTAAATGTGTCATCTATTTGTATTGTTTTCCAATCAACACCTGTCATATAAAAAATATTCTGGTATGATTAGTTTCATGAGTCAACAAATAAATATTCAACAATTTCCATTTAAAACCGTTATTATTGGTGTCATTGTGGCCGTCGCTTTTTTGGTCTTTCAGTCCATGTTTGTTGTGGTGGAGTCCGGTCACGTGGGGGTAATCAAACGATTGGGCGCCGTTGAAATGATCTCATTACAAGAAGGGTTCCATTTTAAAGCTCCGGTAATTGACGATGTGGTTCAATTGGATATCCGTTTGCGCAAAGTCTCCAACGATTCCATATCGGCGTCGAAAGATCTTCAGACGGTTCGTACTGAAGTGTCCATTCAATATTCATTGGATGGCGGGGTCGCGCCACTCAGTTTTCAGAAAATTGGCATTCGTCAGGTGATTGAGTCCACATTGATTGAACCGGCCATTCAAGAATCCGTTAAATCTGTTACGGCGTTATATACCGCGGAGCAGTTAATTACGCGTCGAGAAGCCGTTAAATTAAAAATTCAAGAGGAAGTGGAGCAGTTTATTGAAACCACGCTTCGTCGAAAAGGGGTGGCTGGAGCCATTTCAATTGCCAATGTGGCCATTACGGATTTTGCATTTTCCCCAGAATTTAATCGTGCCATTGAACTGAAGGTTAAGGCTGAACAAGAAGCCCTTCAGGCCAAGAATGAAAAAACCCGTCGAGTAACTCAAGCGGAAGCGGCCGCCGTCGAAAAAAAACTCGCCGCCGAAGCTGAGGCCTACCAAATATCGGTGGAATCAAAAGCTCGGGCCTCGGCCATTAAACGAGAAGCCAGCGCACTAAAAGGGAATCCCGCACTCATTCAGTTGCGAATGGCCGAAAAATGGAATGGTGAACTTCCTCGTTTTACGTCCAGTGGCAGCATTCCAATGTTTGATGCCGGTAGCTTATTGTCCGGTAAAAAATAGTATTCTCACATTAAAAGGGGGGGCATTTATAATCAGAGGGGGCTAGATGCCTGTTTTTTGATCCCATATATCAATATGGAAGCGTTGCCCTACCGAAAAACCGTGGGTTTTGGCCAATTCAATGATCGGTGGGTATAGGGATATTAAGTTGGTTTTGGTGTCGGCGGCGGGCATCAGGAATTTTCGATGAATGGGTAATGTAAGGATTGTGGGGGCAAATGTGGATATTTCAGTGACATCGTCCGGGGATTGAACAACAAATTTGAAAATACTATTGGGTTGATCCTGAAATGTTTGCAGTACCGTTGGGTGGTATCGTTTGTTCAGGGGTTCGCCACTATTACTTAATTTGGGCGATACATTCCATTGCGATACGGTGGATAGCAGTGTGGTCGTGGGCATTACGGTCCCATTGGTTTCAATTTCAATAAATGGCCGATCTGTTTCAAACAAGGCCAGCCATTGTTTTATGGCCAATGCTTGCAATAACGGTTCGCCACCGGTAATCACCACGTGGGCACCAGCGGCCAATGCGTTATGATACTCATCCAAAAATAGGGCATGCCAATCGGAGATATGGTAAGGGGTGCCCTTTTTCCACACGGGAATGGTGTCGCAAGTCCATGTCGCCGACCCGTCACCACACAATAAATTGCATCCTTGCAAGCGAACAAAAATAGCGGGAACTCCTACCGATGGGCCTTCGCCTTGAATGGAATAAAAATGCTCGCTAATTCGTAGGCGCGTCATGTGGTTATGGACCAATGCCGATGATGATTAGATTAAAACGATAATAATAATTGGTCATAGGTGGGCAACGGCCAATAACGACTGGCCACCATGGTTTCCGCCGCATCGACATTGTCACGTAGGGATTGCAGTAGCTCCATACCTTTGGTGGCAATATCATATGATTTTTTGTACCCATCCGACTCATTTTCGGACGATACAATAAACTTGTTTAAGTAGTCCACCTTGGTCTGAATCGTGCTGTATAGCTCTTCAAGCACACGAAAATCGGCTTGCAAGCTCACGGCATTTAGTTTCACCACTTTGCCATGTTCAAACGCGCGTCCCAAATCATTTAATTGGTCAATAATGGCCGGCATTACTTGACGACGGGCAATATCAATGGCCAATCGGCATTCCACTAACTTGGTATTGCTGTATGCATCGAATTTAATATCAACTCGTGATTCAACCTCACGTTTTGTTAGTACATTCAACGATTCATGCAAGGCAATGCATTCAGGGTCTAAATTGTATCGGTAGGCTTCGGGGGTGGTATCTACCACAAAAAGCCCTCGTTTTTTGGCTTCTTTTTTCCACGATTCATCGTAATTATTGCCTTCAAATCGAATGGCTTTGGTTTCAATCAAAACATCTTTTAATATGATAAGGGCATTGGTTTTAACATCACCTTTTTTGGCCTCTAATCGTGAAATTAACTGTTGGTATCCATAGGCGCATAGCATGTTCATGACTTTGGCCGCATCGGCCCCATTGGCCGATGATCCCAATGCGCGTAACTCAAACTTATTTCCTGTAAAAGCAATGGGCGATGTTCGATTACGGTCTGAAATATCTTTCATCACTTTGGGCAACCCTTCAATACCGTGATTAATAGTACTCAGTGTTTTATCGGTAAATTTTTTGGCGGTTTCAATGGAATCCAATATCTCGTTCAAATAGTCGCCCATATAAATCGATAAAATGGCCGGGGGGGCTTCATGGGAGCCCATGCGATGTTCATTGCCGGCATCCGAAATAGCGGCTCGTAACAATCCTGAAAATTTGGTCATTCCAATTAAAATAGCGCCCAATGTCATTAGGAATGAGATATTTTTTAATGGGGATCGCGATGGTTCCAAATAATTGGTGCCGGTATTGTCGCCAATCGACCAATTCATATGTTTGCCTGATCCATTGAGACCGGCAAAGGGTTTTTCATGGTGTAAAATTAAAAAATCATGATCTTCAGCCACGCGACGCATAATGTCCATCATTTGCAAATTGTGATCAATCGCTAAGCTGATTTCTTCATATAATGGGGCCAATTCAAATTGATTGGGGGCCACTTCGTTGTGTTTTGTTTTGGCCGGGATGCCGTACCGGTATAATTCCGTATCCAAGGCCATCATAAATTCACTGACACGCGGTTGAATAGAGCCAAAATAATGATCTTCCATCAACTGTCCTTTGACCGGTGGTGCGCCAAAAATGGTTCGACCACAAATCATCAGGTCCGGTCGTTGATTGGCCACACTTAATGGAATCAGAAAGTATTCTTGTTCCATGCCCGAAAATACAGTAATGCGTTTGGCTTGGCGATTGCCGAGTAACTTTTGCAATTTAATAGCTTGTGTGTTTAGGGCTTTGATGGATCGGTGCAAGGGCGTTTTCATGTCCAAGGCTTCGCCTGTCCACGATAAATAAATCGAAGGAATAATAAGACTTTTGCTATTGTTGTATTCATCGCGAATGAACATGGGCGATGTGGGGTCCCACGCAGTATAACCACGGGCTTCAAATGTGGATCGAATGCCACCCGAGGGAAATGATGAGGCGTCGGGCTCGGATTGAATTAATTGACTTGCTGAGAATTTTTCAATAATTTTTCCATCACTATTATAATCAATGAAAGCATCGTGTTTTTCGGCGGTGCCATTCCGCTGAGGCTGAAACCAATGGGTAAAGTGAGATGCACCATTTTCTAACGCCCAATCTTTAACGGCACGAGCAATGTCAATGGCAATAGCTTCATCCAGATTGGCCCCGTTATTAATGCAGTCCAAATATTTTTCGAATGTTTCGGTTGATAACCGTTTTTGCATTTCATCTGCATTAAAAACCAATTCGCCATAGTGTTCAGTGATACTTGCCATTTTTACTCCTTTTTTCCACAAAAGTGATGCTTAATAGTGTACATTAAAGGAAATGAGGGGGCAAGATATGGCTTTTTTCATGTTTTTTAACCATCATTGGGGGGTGCTGCTTTAATATTTGGGGGTATTGTCTGCGTTGTTATGAGGCTGGTGAATGGTCGTATTTCTCGCTATAATAGAAAGGCACTTTAGTAACGTGTGCACGTTTAAACAAATGAAAGTATGACCATGGGTGTTTTATGAATCAATTAGCCAACATTATTACAGCGTTTCGAATTCTTGGCGTGGGATGTATTTTCTGGATGACCCCATACACCACTAACTTTACACAGATTTTGGTTATTTTATTTTATACGATTATTTGTTTAACAGATTTTTTGGATGGTTGGGTGGCCCGTCGATTAAGAATTGAGTCGGAATTGGGTAAAATATTGGATCCTTTGGCCGATAAAATATTGGTATTACTGTTTTTACCTTTACTTGAAATGCAAGTCAT
The DNA here is from genome assembly GCA_049437345.1 of Candidatus Marinamargulisbacteria bacterium. Lineage (GTDB taxonomy): Bacteria > Margulisbacteria > Marinamargulisbacteria > UBA817 > UBA817 > UBA817. Next base: position 9,602 of record JBMTIN010000015.1, on the reverse strand, counting down.
TACATCGTTTCCTGTGTTTATTATTTTAGCCAGAGAATTTGCTATGATGGGGCTGCGTGTATATTCCGTTCAAAATGGTGGGGACAGTATTCCAGCGCAATTTACGGGAAAATTAAAGACCGCTTTAACTTTTCCTGTCTGCGGTATTTTATTTGGTCGTGTGGCGGTAGATACAGTGGACATTCCGGTGATATTTCAACCCATTCAGTTTCTGATTGACTGGGTGATGGTATGGCCTTCCAGCATTATTTTATTATTAGTATATACCGTGGTGGCCTTAACTATTTGGTCGTTTATTGATTATTTTGACCATTTTTTTTGGAATATATATTTGAAGCGGTGGGATAATAATGAAGATCGTGCCCGACAAGCGTTACGATCGGTGATTCCCAATTCGGTTTCGGTAATGAACATATTATTTGGGTGCATGGGTATTTATTTTGCTTTGAATGTTGAGTTTCGGTTTTCGGCATTGTTTTTGGTGTTATGTGTGGTTTTAGATGCTGTGGATGGATCCATTGCGCGACGATTAAATGCATCAACCGCCTTTGGTGCGCGATTGGATACGTGTGCTGATTTTGTGAGTTTTGGCATTTTGCCAGCCACCATTATTTTTGTTCATTTAAAATCGTTATGGTTGGTGGGGGCTGTGGCGTTATCGGTGACGTATATTATAGCGACGGGGTACCGATTACGGCGGTTTGGGTCAACGGGCCATGCCAATTATTTTGAAGGAATTCCTTCTCCATTTGCAGCGTCGATTGTCGTTTTTTCAAAGATTTCGGTATTATTTAACCCCTTAAAAATATTTGTGGTGATTGCGGTATTAATGGCAGGATTGATGGTGTCTCGATTCCCGTATCCGCATCGTCATATGGCGGCACAACGTCGGTTTTTACGATTTGTTCAGTTTCCGGCCTTTATTTTTACGTTATTATCGATGGCCATGCTGATTCGAGGGAAATCGGGTGAGAATTTTTATGTGTACGATATTCTTGTTATGATTTTTGGTTTGTATATTTTAACCCCACTTATTTATTGGAAGGATGCTAAAAAATCCTAATGGATATGAGCGTTGTCATTGGGTCATATAATCAGTGTGACCAATTAAAAAAAGTGGTGGCAGGTTACATTCAACAGCAGTGTCAGATTCAATATGAAGTCATCATTGTCGATTCATTTTCTTCCGATGGTACCCGTGCCATGGTGGCGGAATATGAATCAAGATCGTTACCATTTAAGTTGACGTTTCTTCAGCGACAAAATCCTGCCGGAAAAGCCGAAGCACGAAATGTGGGCGTGCATCAGGCCACAAGCCCATGGGTTATTATTACCGATGCGGATATGATTCCCAGCGCCACGTTTGTTCAGTCCCATTACGATGCACATCAATCGACCGATACCCCTGGCTGTTTTGAGGGATTGGCATACAATCTGTCATCGTATGAGTGGCCGCCAGAAGATCATGTGGCCAGTCCGCAGGTTCCTTCCAAATACCGGGCGGGAGATGCCTTGGATTGGTATTATTTTTTAACCGGGAATATTTCGTTTCCACGGTCCATTTTTATGGATCATCAGGGGTTTTCACATGACTTTTCAAATTATGGTTGGGAAGACTTGGAACTGGGGTATCGATTAAAAAAACAAGGTGTTCCATTGCATTATTTGCCATCGGCCATTAATTATCATTACCATGTGATCACGGATCAAGAAAAAGCGGATAGAAAACTTTTAATGGGGCAATCAGCGCAGGTATTTATGCAAAAACATCCCGAATTAAAACGGTTTTTGGGTTGGAATATGGTGTCTATATTTATTCGTAAGAAACTAACCAGGTCCCATGGTATTTATCGGTTGATTTCAAGTTTTCGTCGGTCCAAATGGGCTTTTTTAAAGTCATTTTCGTATTGGTTTATTGGGGAATATAATTATTTGACCGGGTTATTGAATATGGCCGAGGCATCGGGTCCCGATTAATCGGGCAATGATACCGCGATCGCCCCGGGGCGCCGTATGATGGGCGGGGTGGTGGTGCTATCAACAATGGTGGATGGTTTTGCATTTTGTGACCATGTTAAATCCCCAAATGTAAAATCAACCCTAGGAACAATATCGGATACGGAGGGTGCCTTGCCACTCATATTGGCGCTGGTAGATAACAATGGTTGATTTATTTTATTTAAGATGGTCGATAGTATTGGGTGGTCGGGATAACGAATAGCAATGGTGGTCTCAGTCCCGGTAATTAAGGTTGAAATAGTGGGGTTTTTCTTGAAGATAATGGTGAGTGGGCCTGGCCAATAGCGATGAATAATGGTTTGGGTTGTTGTTGAAATAGGGGTGGTTAGGCGGGGTAAGTGGGAGGGATTGGGAATTAAAATAATAAACCCTTTGTTGGGCGCTCGTTTTTTTAGTGTTATGATTTTTTTGGCGTTTTCAACTGTCATTAATCCGACAATACCGGGAACCGTATCGTGTTCAATTATTCCAATATGGTGATTCATTAATTGTGTACAAATGTCAGTAACCGTCATAACTATTCCAATAGTGTATTATAGTTTATAAAATCCGTTAATTGATGTCGGATATCGGTAATAATATAGGGGGTTGGGCAAGATAATACCTGGCTCACCAATGCCAGTGTTCCGTTGGGGGTGGTGGTGAGTGATTGATTAATAATCCCACGTAAGCAATAACTGATTAAAAAGGGCGAGCACCCGAGGTTTTCAAGACGCAGTAATGTGGTGTCAATGGCGTTGGTGTGGACCGAGGCAATCACCAAATGCCCCGAATAGGCGGCATTCATTACAACCTCGGCGGTTACTGAGTCTCTAATTTCGCCAATGGCAATGACATCGGGATTGTGCCGTAAAATAGCTTTCAACCCAACCGTCAACGTGTACCCTGTTTGTGGATTAATTTCAGTTTGATGGGCATGAGGAATGGATTGTTCAATGGGGTCTTCCAATGTAATGACGTGACGGTGCGAAAGATGCCGAAGAAGTGCGTATAATGTGGTTGATTTTCCCGACCCGGTAGTTCCCGTGATGAGTATTAATCCGTGATCTTGTTGAACCATTTGTTGAATTTCACGTGTTTTTTCTTTCGAAAACCCCAGATCCGGTAATGTGTGAAGGTGATGTTTGGGGTTAATTAATCGTAGGCTGATCATTTCACTTTTTTGAGTGGGTAATGTTGATATTCGAATATCTAAGGTGATATCTTGATATGAAAACATCATGGCTCCATCTTGTGGCATAAAGGTTTGGCTGGGGTCGAGATGCCCATTCAATTTAATGGCGTAAATAAGTTGTTTGACGGTGTCTGAATGGGGTGACAGTGTCAATTGATGGTGTTGGTTTTTTTTAATAATGATCGTGGTGTATTGGCAAATATGAATATCGGTTGCGCCGTATTCATCGGCAAAAAAAAGAATTAAATGCAGTAAGCCCTCTACGGGACCGTCGGGGTGTTGGTGGCATAAATAATGCAGATACAATGCCGGCGGTACCAAGCATATGGGGGTGTCCTGATAATGGGCGTGTAAGTGGTCATTGTGAGGGTTGCACGTAATTAAATAGTTTTGTGAAGGCAATAGAGTAACTAAAAAACCCTGGTGATTCAGTGCAGTTAGGATGACTTCTTTGGTATAGGGAGTACTCATTACAGGATGGTGTTTTGGTTGAGGTTGGATTCCCGGCCAATGGATCAGACGTTCATGAATATCGCGAGTTAAATCATCGCCATAGGTTCGATGAGATAGGGATGATTTTTTTTGAATTTGATTTAAATATACGTGTTCTTGCACGTTTGGCATGATGTGGCCCCCTTTTTAGCTAGGGTCCCACATTTGGCGCAAATTGTCACGTTCCCAGGGCTTTTTTTTCGCCATAGTTTTGGTAGGCCATACACACAGAGTAAGCCCACAACCCAGCCCATCGGGGCCAGTGAAATTGCTGTTAAACCCAGGCTGGCAACGGGGACCCATGTTTTGGGAATGTAGGGGGTTAATTTTCGTCGATAGAATGGAAATAGCGATAAGGCCACGAATCCCCAAATCACCAATTGGATAACCATTTACTTAAATGTGTTTGGCCATTTGGATGGTCGTGCCATTCCCCAGTTCCGAGGTAATGGTAATCTCATCCATTAAACTTTTAATGAATGTAAGACCCAAACCCAATCGGGGGACGTTTTCATCAATATCATCCAGGGATCGTTCATCAATGGGCGTGCGTTCTAGAACATCGGTTTTGAACCCTTTGCCGGTATCTTTAACAATAATTTCAAGTTTATTTTTGAACAAATTGAATGAAATAAATACCCGTTCTTTTTCGGGGGTTTCATAGGCATATTGAACAGAATTCGTACAAGCTTCCGACACGGCAATTTTAATGTCTTCAATTTCTTCAATTGAAAAATTCATGCGTGTTGCTAAGCCTGAAACGGCCAAACGAACCACACCAACATAATCGGACATGCAAGGAATGCTAAATTCTACATTTTCTGGTTGGCCATTTAATCGTTCAAGTAGCATAGTCAATAAATAATATATCACAGAAACAATGAAAGCGTAACTATTTTTGATATCTCATAGAAAATGGCTGGTTATTGTTGACAAATAAGGCCCTTTGCTTTAATTTTTTTAGAATGAGTAAAAAAGTTAAGCCAACCAAAAAAGGTTTTGATATATCCTATAGTTACAACCAAAGTATCACGGCATCGTGCGCCTGTGGTGCTACATATAAAACGGGATCAACGCAAGAAGACATTCGTGTTGATATTTGCGCCAACTGCCATCCGTTTTTTACGGGTGAAAACAGGATTGTTGATTCTGAAGGCCGAGTTGAGAAGTTTAAAAAGAAGTACGCTAAGTTTTCTAAGTAATTGATTGTATGTCCAGTGCCTCATACGATGAAATTGAACTTCAGTACGAGGATATCGAACGTCAGTTATCGGATCCTGAGGTTGTTGCGAATCAATCAAAATATAAGGAATTATCTCAGCGATACACGGAGTTAAGGTCGTTTGTTGATATGTATCGGGAGTACAAAGCCTTAGTACAACAAAAGGCTGAGGCTCAAGAATTGCTGTCAGACCCTGAAATGGTGGATATGGCCAACGAGGAAATTATTACAATTACGGATCGTTTAACCGTGATTCAGGACGAACTCCAGGTATTTTTAATTCCAAAGGACCCCAATGATCATCGCAATGCTATTGTGGAAATACGTCAAGGTACTGGGGGCGATGAAGCGGCACTATTTGCGGAAGATTTAATGAAAATGTATCAACGTTATGCCGAGAAAAAGGGGTGGGGGGTCGATGTTGTGTCCCAGAGCTTTACCGAAATAGGGGGCATTAAAGAGGTATCTTTTACCGTGTCTGGCACGGGGGTTTATAGTGAACTAAAATTTGAAATTGGCACTCACCGGGTACAGCGGGTCCCTGCGACGGAAAGCTCGGGGCGCATTCATACTTCGGCTGCCACAGTAGCCGTATTACCTGAAGTTGAGGAGGTGGATGTTGAATTGAATATGAAAGATATTCGTGTGGACACCTATCGTGCGTCCGGCGCAGGAGGGCAACATGTGAACAAAACCAGTTCCGCCGTTCGTTTAACGCATATTCCAACAAATACCGTGGTGGCGTGTCAAGATGAACGATCTCAATTTCAAAATAAAGATAAAGCCATGCGCGTATTGCGGGCTAAAATTTACGAACAACAACTACTCACACAGCGAAAAAAAGAGTCGGATTTGCGAAAATCCCAGGTGGGTAGTGGGGACCGTTCCGAGAAGATTCGCACATATAATTATCCTCAAGGACGAGTCACAGACCATCGCATTGGATTAACATTGCATAGTTTAGATAAGATTATTCAAGGCGATATTGAACCTATCATTTCGGAACTAATTAAGGCCGATCGCATTGAGAAGTTAAAAAGAATTGGCTAGTGTGTCCGTTCGGGAGTGCCTTCGGCAGGGCATCTGTGCGCTTCGTGATTATGACGGAGACCAGGCACATTTAACAGTACAATTTATTATTGAACACGTTTTGGGTAAAAAGTATGTTCAGTTATTGGCGATAGATTACTGTGTAACCGCGTCACAAATGGCACAAATTCAATCAGTGGTGGATCGTTATTTAAGTCATGAGCCTTTGGCGTATATTTTGGGGACAGCGGTATTTCGGGGGCATGATTATATTATTGATCCGGGGGTATTGATTCCTCGGCCAGAAACAGAAGAGTTGGTGGGGTATGCGATCAAAATGATTCATGCATTGGTTCAGACAGGGATGGCGCCGGTTATTTTAGAGTGTGGCGTTGGGTCCGGGGTAATTTCTATTGAACTGGCACGACAATTTCCATCATTAATCGTTAAGGCGTGGGATATATCTGCCATGGCCATTCAAGTCACACAAAAAAATATGCAACGTCATGGGATAAATAACATTCAATTAATTCACGGGGATTTTTTTGATACTGACCATGCCGATGGAATATCAGAACAGCCGCATGTCATTGTTAGTAATCCACCGTATATTTCGCCATCAGATTATGCTGAATTGGCCCCAAATGTTCAAAAAGAACCACGGGAGGCATTGGTGGCAGACGATCGCGGGCTGGCCATTATTCATCAATTAATGAATATGGCCATTGAAACATCCAGTTATTTAATGATCGAAACGGGGCACGATCATCATGCGCGGATTCATGATCAGTTTCATGAGCATGCAATAACCTTTCAAACGGATATGTCTGGGAATGATCGTTTTGTATTTTATGTTCCTCCTTCCAATAACGTATCATTGCCAATAATTTAATGGGCAAGGGGCAATATTCAGGGGTATTATAAAAAAACATGCGTGTTGTTGTGCTTGATTTTGAAACATACCCTATCAATGGGACATCCATGATTATGGAAATTGGTGGGGTTGAATGGTCGCCAAATGGGATGGGTAAAACATTTCATACATTGGTTCGGCCCGCACAGTCGGTGTCCCCATTTGTGTTGAACTTAACGGGTATTTCAGAAACGTTATTGGCCGTTGCCCCACTATTTTCGGATGTTATGGCTGATTTTCATGCATTTTTAGGGGATGCGATTGTGGTGGCTCATAATGCCTCTTTGGATAAATTAACCTACGATGCCACGTGTGATTTTTATGGGGTACTTCCGTGGGTCGGGACCTGGATTGATTCTCAAGATATTATTAAAATTTTAGTGCCAACATCGCGAACATTACAATTGCAAACATTACTTATCAAGTATAATATTCGTGAGACGGTATCGCATCGGGCCGATGATGATGCCATTGGTTTAGCACAGTTATTAACCATTATTCGTGATCGTTATTCATGGCATTGCACCCCAGAGGATACCTTGATATTTAATCAGGTCTCTTTAAACAGCGTACGCAGGATTCGGGATTTTCTAATGCGGTATTTTCAAGTGGAGGTTAGGAATGATAATGGGCCTTTTTGTGGCGACACTTATGTACCATCGAATGATGATTTTAACGCCGAGGCAACAGTTCATCACTTGAATGATTTACCCTTGGATTCTGTTGCGCTGGGAGGGGTATTGCCAGAACCGAGTGTGGTGATTACGGATCAACCAATATGGTCGGACTGTCCATATATCGATGCCTATCATGCGTATGCATCGCCAGGCATGGTAACATCTTTACATGCCATATTAATGGATCCAGCATCATCACATGTTGAACAAATTGAGGTGATGGGGGTGGTGCACTGGCTGCGTCAAACCACCACATTTTATAAAAACGATCTCAATAACAATCTAATGATACGCAGTCATCATATTGTGGATCGACTGGTGCCAAACAATACCATTCAGAGTGCGCGTTTTTTATGTTATTTATGCCAAACGTTACAAAAAAATCATACTATTATTCAATGCCATGAATCATCTTTTGTACAAATGATGACTCATTTTCCCGAATTTTTTAGTCGATTAACCGTTGTTTTTTATAATGTATCACAGCGACATCAGGCGTTGTGTAATGCGTATCGACGGGAGATATCGTATACCGCATTTCTTCCATTGTTAAATAGCCTTCGGGTGCTGACATGGTTAAATCAACCGCATTTGGATTCATCCGATAATAACGTGGCACTGATTTCCTGGATTCAGCAAACGCGACACTGGATGGTTATTGCGAATAAAATCACCCATCGTTTATTTCGGCAACTGCGTCAATTTATTGTTGGAATGCCCTTGAATGGGCCAAAAAAACATCCGTTGGTATGGGTGACAGCGGCCCATCAGAAAACGAAGCAATGGGCGAGTATATTGAATACAATGCAAACACTCGACACTCAATTGTCTAAGTTATGTGGTATCATGGCTGACTTTTCAGTAAATCATCGGGCCCGGTATTCACCGGGAATGCGGATGGTTATGGCGGCGATGCTCGCATTGAACCAAGCCATTCAATCCATTATTAACGTGAAGAAACCGGGAGCAATTTCTATTTTAGTTATGGTTCGCCAGAGCATTGTATATCCGGTACAACTATGCGTTGATGATGTTCATGACAAAGTTTATAATTGCACACGTCGGTATGCGAAGGGAGTGATTGCGCATCAGCCCACGCATGGGTTTTGCCCTCCAAATTATTTAACGGATTTAATGGGGGGGCCGGTGAATCAACACCCTTCAGAGCCCACCAATGTTCGTATTATTTCGAAGACCATGGAGGCGGTGTGGGATTGGGTTGGAAAGGAAGCGTCGGATTATACCGTTTATTGCTTATGCCATACCAAAAAACAGGCAAATCAATGGCGAAAAAAAGTGACCCAACGGGGACGTTATGCATCCATGCCAGGCATGGTATGGTTGACGATGAATCAATATCATAAAATACCCAATACAAAAAATAGCTGCATTTTATTCCCACGCATTTATAATGATCATTTACGGCCACATCCAGATCAACCCATGCAAGTAATGTCGGATCATCAATTCTTTTATTATTCACTTTGTGTTCAACTCAGTCACTTGAATCCATGGAATCAGTGTCAAATTATTTTAAATGTGACCCCTGGCACGACTCCTGGATTGGCATTCGACGCTGTATAAGCTGTTGCAACCCCCCGACCGTATGATATTCTTTATGATATGAAGCAGCAACCATTGGGCTTACGAGATTATTTGCCGGACGATATTCGCCGACGCGATGCACTCATTAAAAAAATGTCAGAGGTAGCGTTGGATAACAATTATGACCGAATTATTACGCCCGTCATCGAGTCCTACGATGCGTTGCAACCGGGCTTGGGAACATTGGCGGACGATTGTATTTCATTTTTTGATGGGGGTGGATCTCGGTTGGTATTGCGCCCCGATCATACCACTCCAATTGCTCGGATTGTGGGGTCTCGATTAACGCAAGATTTGCCGGTGCGCTTGTTTTATCATGACCCGGTGTTTCGAAATGATCCTTTATTGGGTGAAACAGAGATTTTTCAATGGGGTGTTGAGCATATTGGCCATTTAACCATTCAAGATGAAATTGCCATGATTCAAATGGCAGTGGCGAGTTGTTCGGCCATTGGTTTGGATGATATTGAG
>JBMTIN010000014.1:0-14793 GCA_049437345.1 Candidatus Marinamargulisbacteria bacterium | reverse complement strand
GGGGGGGGGTTCGCATATAATGCTCTCCATGTGAGACATGTCGTAGAACCCGATGAATGGGCATGTCGATGCCTTCAATGGGAGGGTTGGGGGTTTGGTTCATATAATTGGCGGCGGATATACCCAATAAATAAGGGTGGGTTAGCCCCCAATGAGCCAGTGCTCGACGAATATGATGTTGCGGATCTTGAGTCGCTAAAATACCCATATTTAAATAGGATGGTGTGGTGGGTAACGCCCAGCTGGTATCCCCAAACCCCATGATCCAAAGGGGGGTGTTGGGATACCGGCACAGGGATTCCGGTAGAATGCATCGAATCCCCACCGATGCATCCTCGGTGTGTATGGGGGTGTGCTCCAACATAAATTGGGTATAGGTTAGGGGCGACGTATGTGATGTCGCATGGCTTAGGATGGTCATGATTCGAGTATGAATTTGATATTGTTCGTAGCCATGTGGGTCCGTAGAAAATGGGGTGATTGAGTCAAAAAATGATTGAATATCGGGGATACTTTTCATTGAAATAAGGGATTGAATGGGATGGTCGTTAAATTGGTGTTGGAGCATTCGCAGGGCCTGGTTTGGGGCATGTATGAACCCCATGGTAGATTCAATAGTGGCCATGGCGGCTTTGACATCGTGCATGGCCGGGTCGTCCAACGCATAAATAAGGGCTTTTAACGTCGTAAATGTCGGGGAATCAATATAGTGAATAGCCCTGATTATTTTTTGACCATGAGCCGTTTGGCTTAATGGTATGGTTGGGTGATCCACCAAAGGAATATTTTTCCGTGAGGCTATGGTTTGGACGGTTTGTCGTAACCCCTCGTTGGGGACGACTAAAATACGGTTTTCGGCGGTGGTATGCAATGCGGATAGCACGTGTGTTATCTCATCTTCAATCGTATCAAATACATGCAATGGCATCGTACTTTTGTGGGTTGGTGTGGCTGAAAAAAAATCATCGACGAATGTGTCGATATTTAGTGGCTGTGTTTTGGATTGATTTATGGTCGATGGCACCACCCATTGAATGGGAAGGGATATGGTATTTATAAGAGTGCGAATCATGGGTAAATAACGGGCATCCCATCCAAAAAAAATAACATGGTGATAATGGGCCTGAATCCACACCGCCAGTTCATGCCACTGGTCTGACTCCTTTTTTGTCCATTTTAAATAATCGGTGTGAGTTCGATACTGTGTCACAGCCGCATGGAGCCATGGGACACCCTGAAACGGTTCATCGGTGGCGATACCACGGGTCAGAAGATCGTGGGCCAATTGGGCACATGCTTTACGACCAAGGGTTTGTTTTGGGGCATATTGGTGCAACATTTGTTGCATTAGGTGGTGTCGTTCAAATTCAAGGGCGGGGTCAGTATGACCAAAATAATGAAGTGGAAATACATGGGCACAGTATTGAATAACCAGTGGTTGTAGGCATAAAAATAGGGTGTTCTCTTGATTTTTCTGGAACCAATCACGGGCGGATTGAATGTCCGCGATGGCGGTAAATGCAATGTCACGTGTTGGCATCGTTATTAAAGTGTACAAAACAAATCCGGAATCGCCAAAGTATTGTCATAATTGGTAAGACTCAATTAAAATATGAATCGAATGAATCATTTACTTGAAAAATTACAACCCACGGTGCCGCAAGTCGCGATTGATAAAGTCGTGGCCATTGATCTCGCTGAGGGTATTGTTACCATTAAGAATATATCCGTAACCGACCCATTTTTTAACGGTCGTGCTGGGCATCACCCCTTGCCTCGCCAAGCGTTGATTGATGCGCATATTCAATCGGGATTGGTGTATTTAATGAACCAAAATCACTTGGATGATCACCGATTTCAGCTCGATAAAATCGATGAGTTTACAGCCCATCAGCATGCGTTTCCCGGAGATCAAATTCGGATTGAAACTCAACCGAAATCATGTGCCGATGACGACACCGCTTTCGAAGCACGTGCGTACATTGATGGTAAAGAATGCAGTTCGATTCGTTTTACCATTCGCCAGTCCAACGCCAGTACATCGGGCACCTTTATTCATCCGACGGCGTCGGTGCATGCTTCGGCGGTCTTGGCGCAAGGCGTTCACGTTGGTCCGTATTGCATTATTAACGATGGCGTACATATTGGAGAAAATACCTTGTTACGTGCCCATGTGATGATTGATAAATGGTCTCAGATTGGGGCTAACAATACCATTGAGTATGGTGCCGTTATTGGTGCGCCACCGCAAGATATTAAATACAATGGGGAGCCATCTCAGGTCGTGATGGGCGACCACAATCAAATTCGTGAATATGTCACCATCAATCGTGCCACAGGCAAAGACAATATGACTAAAATTGGGTCCAACAATATGTTGCTCACCAATACCCATATCGGGCATAATTGCACGATTGGGGATCATGTGGTGATGGCCAACGTGGTCCATTTGGGTGGCCACACCGTGATTCAAGATTATGTGACCATTGGTGGTTTAACGGGGGTTCATCAATTTGTTCGTATTGGGATGGGGGCCATGGTGGGTGGGTATTCTCGGTTAATACAAGATGTTCCTCCATTTATGTTATGCGATGGGAATCCGGCCTATGTTCGTAATTTGAACGCGGTGGGGTGTCGGCGTCGTGGTATGTCGCGTTCCACCATAAACGAACTAAAGCAATTATTTAAGTTACTGTATCGGTCCAATTTAAATACCAAGCAAGCCATTGCGGCATTTGAACCCAAGGAATCGTTGCCAGAAGTGGATCAGCTGTTATCCTTTATTCAGGTTGATGCGTCTCGAGGAATTTCAAAAAAAGTGGCTGTTGAGTCATCTTCTGAATGAATCTTTTAATTATTTGTGGGGAATCCTCGTCCGACGTTTATGGTGCAAAATTGGCGGAGGCATTCTGTGATGTTTCAACATCTCTATCGTTATATAGTATGGGCAGTCACGCTCTGGCCAAAGTGACCACTCAATTGGTATCGGTGGATACCACACAACACTCTGTATCGTTGGGGCAATGGCAAAAAAAGCGTCACATGGCCGAATTGCTTCGGCAGGCACTGGTGACGTCCTCTGTGGCATTTGATGGGGCGGTGATTGTCGATTTTCCCGGGCATAATTTTCATATTGCAAAGGTACTGCAATCATTTAAAATTTCAATTGCCACCTTTATTACACCAAATTTTTGGATATGGAACAATCGTCGACTGGCCCAAAAATTAGCTAATTACAGCGATGCTATTATTACGATATTTAAAAAGGAATACGATACGTATTTGGCGATTGCGCCTGAAAAAACGCATTATTGGGGGCACCCATTATCTTTGGATATCGATAAGACATTACCGGTATCGGGGCCCACGATTGGGTTATTCCCGGGGTCTCGGGTGGGGGAAATTGAAACAAATTTACCTACCATGTTGCAGGTGGTTGATCTTTGGGGCGAGACTCAAAATAACGCCGTTGTGATTATTTGTGAAAACCCGGAATTGCATTCGGTTATTCGCGATATTCAGGCACAGTACCCTGGGGTGTCAGCCCCCATTACAACCGATATGAATGCGCCGTTGAGATATGCCCTATCTGCACCAGGAAGCATTACACTACGATTGGCACTAATGGGGGTGCCATTGACCGTGGTGGGGTATTTAAAAAAATGGACGTATCGAATAGCAAAGTATGTTTTACGGTTGCATATTCCCTTCATTGGATTGCCGAATATTATTTTAAATACGTCCGCATTTCCCGAATATATTCAGCCAGCTCCCCGCGATATTCCTGAAATATCACGTCAGATTCAACAGCAACTAATGGCGGATTCAGCGGGCAAATATGCGGCGCCCATGGCCGAATTGCGACGCATTGTTCAAGCTCCGCCTGATTTTTACAAAAAAATGGCGACGGTTATTATGCGTGCGATTGAATAAAACCACCTTTGCAATCCATCATCAAAGTGATATTATGATACAGCATTATGCGGGGTTAGCTCAGTTGGTAGAGCATCTGCTTGCCAAGCAGAAGGCCGCCAGTTCGAATCTGGTACCCCGCTCCATTCAGTATCCTGGAGGACCAATATGAAAGTAGTAAAATCAAAACGAAATGAAAACACCGTTAATTTAGAGGTCGAGGCGAGTCATGATGAATTGTCTGCAAAGTTCGATGGTGCTTTTAAAAAAGTCCGGAAAAAAGCATCGTTGCCGGGCTTTCGCAAGGGAAAGATTCCCCGGAAGATTTTTGAGAAAAATTTTGGCAAAGAGGTCATTATTCAAGAGGCCATTTACGATGTGGTGAATGATACTTATAAATCGGCCATCGATGAATTGAAATTAAAGGTGGTTGATTACCCTAAAAATGTCGATGTTGACGATTACAAAGAAGACAAGCCCATTCGGTTTCGTTGCGATGTGGATGTTGAGCCTGAATTAAAATTAAAAAAGTACAAGGGACTTAAAGTTACCGTAGATACCAAAACCGCGGATCAAGCCGCTGTGGATGCCGAAATTGATACGTTGGTTGGCATGCACGCTACCTATGAAAAAATAGATGGTGAAGCCAAGAACGATACCATTGTTCGATTTAATGCCACGGCTACGATTGATGGGGTGCCGTTGGATACTTGGACACGCGACAATCAAGCCACCCGTATTGGCACACACAATTATGGCGAGGAATTTGATAATGCATTGTTGGGATTAACGGCCGGCGATAAAAAAAATGTGACGGTGTCGTATCCTGCGGATTATAAAAATGAATCGGTTCAGGGAAAAACCGTGGTGTTTGACATTGATGTATCCGAAATTCGTGAGCGTAAGTTACCGGAATTAACCGATGAATTGGTTCAAAAAATTGATAAGACGTGTCTGACGGTATCCGAGTGGAAACAAAAACTCGAAACGGAACTCAATGCCCGATACGAATCTGAAAATAACCAAGCCAAAGAGCAGGCGATTTTCGATGCCTTGATTCAAGAAAACCCCTTAAGTATTCCCGATGCCATGGTTGAGCAAGAAATCAATATGTCGCTAATGCAGTTTGAATACACGCTTCGCCAACAAGGCATGGACATGAAACAGTATATGAGTATTACCAATAAAACAGAATCAGATATGCGCGACGATGTTAAGGAGGGGTCTCAGAAAAAAGTTCATTTGCGAAAAATCATTGAAGCGATCATTGAAAAAGAATCAATATCGGTGACGGATGATGACATAAATGCGGAGATTATTTCTTGGAAAGATGAGAAGATCACTAATTTAGATGATTTAAAGGCATCGCCGAATAATCAATTGTACTCCCTTAAAAATAATCTTTTGGATAAAAAGGTTAGGGAATTTCTTGTTCAGTCCGCTAAAATAAAATAAACAATATAAGAAAGGGGTTTACCATGCCTTTAATTCCAATGGTGATCGAACAAACTGGACGTGGGGAGCGTTCATATGACATTTACTCCCGATTATTAAAAGAGCGCATTGTATTTTTATCCACCCAGGTAGATGATGCCGTGGCCAATAATATTATTGCACAATTGTTGTTTTTAGAGGCGGAAGACAACGAGAAAGATATTTATTTGTACATTAATAGTCCGGGTGGTGTTGTGACGGCGGGCATGGCCATTTACGATACCATGCAGTACATTAAGTCCGACGTTTCAACCATTTGTTTGGGTCAAGCGGCGTCCATGGGGGCGTTATTACTGGCAGCCGGGCATGCCGGGAAGCGGTTTTCGTTGCCCAATTCTCGTATTATGATTCATCAGCCATTGGGTGGGGCTCAAGGCCAGGCCACGGATATTGAAATTCAAGCCAAAGAGATTTTGCGGATTAAAAAAGAAATCAATAATATTTTGGTGCATCATACCGGTCAAACCTACGATAATATTGAAAAGGACACGGATCGAGACAATTTTATGAGTGCTGAAGAAGCCAAAAAATATGGGTTAATTGATAGCATTATTACGAAAAAAACCATGAAAGAAACTGTCCTTGCCAAGTGAGCACCACGGTCCTAACTTGTTCGTTTTGTAATAAATCACAGCACGATGTGTTGCGTTTGATTGCCGGTCCTCCTGGCATTCAGATTTGCAATGAGTGTGTGAAGGTATGCACGTCAGTGATTGCTCAAGAAGAGCGAAAGCACTTGGAACCTTCGGGTGCATCGGAGGCCTTTAATCTGGATGCATTGCCAACCCCATCGGATCTTAAATCCACGTTGGATGATTTTGTGATTGAGCAAGATCGTGCCAAGGTGATTGTCGCCGTGGCCGTGTATAATCATTACAAGCGATTATTTAAACAATCGGTGGCTTTTCCAGATGTGGCCATTCAAAAAAGTAATATTTTAGTGGCGGGTCCCACGGGCACCGGAAAAACCTTGATTGCGCAAACCCTAGCCACATTGTTAGATGTTCCCTTTACGATTGCCGATGCTACGACACTGACGGAATCGGGGTATGTGGGCGATGACGTTGAAAGTATGTTGTTTCGACTGCTCCAGGTGGCCGATAACGATATTGAAAAAGCACAAAAGGGCATTATTTACTTAGATGAGATCGATAAAATTTCTCGAAAATCAGAATCAGCATCCATTACCCGCGACGTGTCGGGCGAAGGTGTACAACAAGCCTTACTTAAAATTTTGGAAGGCACCGAGGTGAATGTTCCATTGAAGGGGGGGCGAAAAAACCCCAATCAAGAAACGGTAACTGTGAATACCAAGCATATTTTGTTTATTTGTGGTGGGGCGTTTCATGGCATTGAGCAAGTCATTGAAAAACGGTTAAAAAATACGGCGTTGGGGTTTATTGATAATAACGAAAAAGATGCGGTGTCTCGAGATCGTATTTTTGATTACTTGTCATCGGAAGACTTATTGAGTTACGGGATCATTCCTGAATTGGTGGGACGTGTCTCGGTGATTGCGCCCATGCATTCATTGAGCGAATCGAACATGGCGCAAATATTAACAGAGCCCAAAAATGCTATTACAAAACAGTATCAGGCGTTGATGGACATGGACGGCATTGCGTTAACCTTTGACGAAGCGGCCATTTTACGAATTGCCAAAATAGCGAAAATTAAAAAGGTGGGGGCCCGTGCATTGCGATCCATTGTTGAGGTGGTATTAATGGATGATATGTTTACTTTGCCCGGAACGAAAAAAAAGACACTCACAATTACCGTGGCCGATTTAGCTACTTATGAAAACGAGCATTTATCCAGCGCGGAACGTAAATTATTGGCCCAATCCACCGATAATTAATGCATGTCAAATCAGTTAATTGAAACGGGGATTACTCTTCGTGATACGGTGGTGTTTCCTCAGACGGTGAAACGCCTTCGCGTGTCCGAGGATGTGGCCATTCAAGATCGTCATGTGGTGGCGTTATTTACAAAAAAAGAGGGCGTATGTTCCACGGGGGTATTGTGTGAATTGATTGACGAACAGCGGCAGCCCGATGGCCACTTTTTAGTGGTTGAAGGCATGAAGCGGGTGACGATTCATCGTCAACAAGGGACTCAGGTGACATATTCATTATGTGATACGACCGTGAATAAAACTTCTGATTTATTGTCGTTATCCAATACAGTGTACGATTTATTTAAAGAACACCATGGGATTCTAAACTCTGAGGACTTATCGTTGGATACCTTGCTCAGTGTGATTCACCCTGACCAGCCCGAAGAGTTGGTGGATTTTATTTCATCGTATTTGCCCATTCGTTATGACGATAAGGTGGCGATTATTGAGTCGGTGGATGTTTATCATCGATTGGAGCAAGTAAAGCATGCATTGAATCAATTATTAATGGATGCTCAGATGAACCATCAATTGGACGATGTTATTCAAGAAAACGTCAATATTGAACGAAAGGAAATGATGCTCAAGGCTAAGTTGCGGGCCATTCAAACTGAATTAAATGCGACCATACAGGCGGATGTGTTGGATGAATACACGCAAAAATTAACGGATATTCGGTTGCCTATGGATCATCATCAGTTGGTATTATCGGCCATTCAGCGGTTGGATCAGTTTCCCGATGATTCCACTGAATTTGCATCTATTAAGGGGTATCTGGACACATTTTTTTCGATTCCATGGCGGAAGCGAAAGGCGGCTAAAATCGACATTAAACGGGTGCGTCAAGAATTGGACGCGCATCATTTTGGGTTGGCGTCGGTTAAAAGTCGTATTTTGGAACACTTGGCCATTCGAAAGGTGGCCAAAAAACGAATGGGGACCATTCTATGTTTGTCTGGGCCGCCGGGGGTTGGTAAAACATCCATTGTAAAATCGGTGGCCAGTGCGTTGCGACGACCGTTTGTGCATATGGCGTTGGGGGGTGTTCGGGATGAAGCGGATTTGCGGGGGCATCGTCGGGCGTATGTGGGCGCCATGCCAGGGAAGCTGATTTCGGGGTTAATTCGTGCGCAGGCCATGAACCCCGTGATTTGTTTGGACGAGGTCGATAAATTGGCCGGTGGGTTTAAGGGGGATTTTGCGTCGGTATTATTGGAGATTCTTGATATTGAACAGAATAAGACGTTTGTGGATCACTATATTCAGTGCCCGGTGGATTTATCTCAGTGCATGTTTGTGTGCACCGCGAACGATTTATCGGCCATTCCGGATCCTTTATTGAATCGAATGGAAGTGATATCTATTTCGGGCTATACGGTGGCCGAAAAAGTGGCCGTGGCCCAGGATTATATTTTTCCGATGCTGTGCGAATCGTTTGGGTTGCCCATTCAAAAAAATGCCGTGTCAACGGCATTGTGGACATCGATGGTTCAACAATACACGTCCGATGTTGGGTTGCGTGAATTACGACAAATGATCGATAAGCTATGCCGAAAAATGGCGTTAAAATGGGTCGAAGGAGACGCGATTCCGAAGACTTGGACAGAATCGTTTGTAACGTCATTACTCGGTGAAGGGGTCCCAAAGCCCACCTTTTCAGCGGAAACGCGTGTGGGGCGAAGCGTGGCCTTAATGTTACAGTCCATGGGCGGATATTGTTGCCCCATTGAGACTCAAATTTATCAGGGCGATCCGGGATTTACTGTGACGGGCACGATTGACTCAAAATTAGACGATGCCATTCGTATTGTGTTTGGGTTATTAAAAACCCGGTTTAAAGAATACGCGATCGACGCCAATTTATTGTTTGATTACCATTTTCATATTCATTTTCAAGCCACCAATGTTTATAAAACGGGGATGGGGTGGGAACTGCCCATTTTTGTGTCGATTGTCTCGACGTTATTGGGGATTCCGTTACCGGGGAATTTAACATTTTCGGGGCAGTTGTCATTATCGGGTCAATTACTGCCGGTGGGGGGGGTGTCACAACGACAGTTGGCGGGGGCGTATTTGGGGGTTCGTTATTTGGTAGTGTCCACCCTCGAGGCCGTGCCTTCGGATACTACCACGGCGTCGCCTCAATTGGTTCCGTTGGCCACCATTGATGATATGATGGCCTTGCTCATTAAGTGGTACCTATAGGTCTATAGGTTATAATACAAGCCACTTTTGCAACCGGTTGTTCGGTCTTCCAATTTGTACAATAAGTCGCGGTTATCATTTGTGGCGTTTCCAACCAATGTGTAGACCTCAAGATACTCATCATAGGTAAAGGTCATGTAGCGGTAGTTTTCACTCCGTATTTTTTCTTTTACAGATGCAGGGATATCTTTTAATATGCCGTCGTTGTCCAATTGGTTTTGCATGTATTGAATACGTGCGGTATTCACATGGAATAATGGCGATTTATTAATGAGGTGTTGGGCCATTCCCTTACGCAGGTTGCGTGGGGTAAAGTCGTAATTAATAATTAATGTGCGAAGGGCGTCGTATAGGGTATGGGTGGTGCTATAGCCACATTCGCCATATGCCGATGATTGAAAGTTTTTAGTATCGTCAAGGGTTAATTGGGTACGGTTATTTAAATAATCCCATAACTGTGGGGTATTGGATTCAATAAAGTGTCGCAATACCATAACGCTCCATTTGGGCAATCCACGCGTATCCATTTTATCTGTTATGCGAAAATTTGAATTTAGGTCATTAAATTCGGTCAGCCATTGCTCAATGGTGGCATCATCATTTGTGTTGAGCG
Organism: Candidatus Marinamargulisbacteria bacterium; assembly: GCA_049437345.1. Taxonomy (GTDB): domain Bacteria; phylum Margulisbacteria; class Marinamargulisbacteria; order UBA817; family UBA817; genus UBA817. The sequence goes on along the minus strand of JBMTIN010000014.1, from coordinate 4,672 downwards.
AAGATGGATTATTCGATGGGGAATTGGTTGGGGGGCATTCGCCGGGGCATCATTACTAGGCGTGTTGGGCGAAGATGGGTTATTTGGGGATTTGTTGGAAGGCGTGTTCGGAGAGGGGTGGGTAATGGTTCGTTGATGTTTGGGGTGCCGATGTTATATTGTCAATTTTTTCATCTAAATCAGCGATGTCTTTCTTGAGTTCTTCTATTACTTTTGTGAGATGTTCTTTTAATTCTTTCATTTTTGTTTCAGTGGCTTGCTTCAATTCTTTTAATTTTTTTGCAATGGTGTCATCAGTCATGGCCCGTTTTTTGCTATAGTCATCGGCGGAAAGTTCACGAGCATCTTTTTGAATGGTGGTTAGTTCACTGGTATTGTCGGTGAATTGTTGCTTGAATTCTTTGCTATAATCAAGCATGGCCATAACGGATGATTGAATATCGGATTTGTCATTTTGTATGGTCATTTTTTTTAAGGCGTTATAGTGAACATTCAGTTGAGTCATGTAGGCATCAATCAGTGTTTCGGCATCTTGAAACGGTCGGCTGGTATGGGTGCTGGCATTGAATGCCGTGGCTACGCCAGACACAGATTGGGTGACTAAGGTTGTTTTTAATGACGCTTTGGTTTCGGCGCTGGCGTTTTTGACGGCGGTCTGGGCGGACTCAATGCCCGCTTGTAGTTCCTCATCGGTGAGTGTTTCTTTGTTTAATTGCGCATTCAGAGTGGATAGGGTTGCTATGCTGGTGTTGAGTTGTGTTGGGGCAGCAACGGTTGTGGGGGTGGTGGTATCATTGGATGATGATGATTTACTGGCACATCCCATCATAAAGGCGATGGTCATGAGACATATTCCGGTGGTTATTTTTTTGATCATTATTTTGTCCTTTCGTTATTTGTGTTTTATTAATATCGTATTAAACGTAAATTTAGTTTCATTAAATTAACATTATTTTTTGAAAAGGGCAAAACAAAGTCAGGATCAAAAGGGTTGGCGTGACGGTTTTGTTGAATACGCCTGTGCCGTCAATATGCCATAAAACCACGGTTTGTATTTGAATGTGAGTGTTTTGTTATCGACTGTTTTACAACAATTTAGTCGTCGTCTGATTTTAAGTCTTTTTCGTCACACCAAAAAGATCCGACGGCATCGGTGCACTTTTTTAACGCAATGGCGCGTGCTTCGGCGCGACTTTCTGATTTTCCGATGTGAGTGCCGGCTCGGCTTTTAATGTAATAAACGTGGTTTCTTTTGGGAGGTGGGGGCGGTTGATATTGACCTTGATGAGATGGTGGGTACTTTGGGGTATTTTGCAATTGGTATTCAAGGTCAGCCACGCGACGTTTACAATATTTTAATTCGGCTTCAAGTTCAAATATCTTTTTTTCGTTTTCAGATGCTTGATGATTACTTCTTGTTTCTTTGGATGTTTTTAATGCATCTTTTCCGACTTTCCCCGCTTTTTTTACATCTTCTTTATTAATAGAGCGGATGACTTTGGTGACGTCGTCAACATCAAGGCTATAAATAGGGCCTGAGCATACTAATAAAAATAAAATAAAACATAATTTTTTCATAAATGACTCCTAATATTTATATGTTAATGCACGCAATGCTTAAATTCAATCCACGTTATACCCCCTCATTTATGGGGCGATGGGTCGTTATTTGCCCTAAACGGATGCCGATGATTGTCGACCACGGTGTAGTAATTATTAAAAAAATTGAATTGAAGGTAACCAATTTGATACCCTTCGACATTTAGCAGGGGGCGTTCAATCATGCCTTTGGATGCGCTGGTATCGTTTGAAGTGGATTCAAATACATGCTTGAAATCATTAAAGTCGGTGTGAAATTGATGGGCCGTTCCTTTTTGGGTGTCGGTTGCCGTGACGGTAACGTGGCAGTGGTTGAATGCCAGACGATGGGTGATGGTGTCGTTGCTTTTTTTTTGACTAACCAATGAAAATTGGCAGGGGTACTGGTCGGTGCCAAACTGAATGATCGATGGATTTTGACCATTTTTTTGAATGGTGTATCCGTGGGTGGTTTTCGTGGTAGCCACCGTCGTAGTGGCTTGGTTAAAGGCATATACACGCATAACTAACTCAGATTTCAACGAGCGTTTGCTGGGGGTATCCATGTGAATCATGGTGTCCATTATTTGATAAAACCCTTTTTGTCGGCCATAGTGAGCGGTATGCTGTGTAACGCCAAAACCACGATACCGTTGACGTGTCTTTGACCAGATCTCATCGTCCCAAAAGGTGACGGATTTCACCGAGTCACTGTCTTTAATGACATACCAATTGGATTGCAATGGGTGGGTCAATGTCGGATCAAACGATGTCATTTCAATGGTTTTTCGTTTATTGCATGGCAACATCGTTTGGTTATTTTTAACACATTTAAATTGAATATTGGCCAATAGGGGCATGGCCAAGGTCATCATCAGGAATGGTATTTTTATCATAAACGTGCCGCCTTTTATTTAAAAATGACCGGTTTTATAAATGCGTTGGGCCCGGGTACGCTGGATGATTTATTGAGAGATGGGTCCGGTAATGGTTGGCTTAATGCGGCCAATGCATTGGCTTCAGATGTGGATACCGATTGTTTTTTTATTGACGGAGGGGCGCTGGTACACCCGATAAGGATCCCACTCGTTATTATTAATAGCATTAATTGTTTCATGGTGCCCCCAGGTTGATTTATTGTTAATGATTATCGTTGGTGATGGTATTCATCTTTCATCGAATGAGAATATTGGCGAATTTCCCTAGTAGTTTTTTATAAAAACCAATGACGATGGTACCCGTGAAGTTTTGCGTGGTGTCCCAATCGATGATGGAATGGTTATAGACGATAGACAAAATCGTTAGCTGTTGATAACCGAAATCCTGTATGGGCAATCGTGAGTCGTTAACTTTTCATAAATTCATAGGCATTCAGGGGGGGGGTAATTGAGCTAAAAAGGTTTAAATAATAAGTTATTTTACAACATTAAATTACGTTTATTAATATGTAAAAATAAATATGACATTATTGTGGCATTTGTGTAGAATTTTAATATTGAGTGATGTTGGGTTAAAAAAGGGTGACGTGAGTAATCGTGAAAATACAAGTCAAAAATATAGGAAAGTACGAAGGTGTTATGGATAAGATAAAAGGGCAAATGATTCGTGGCCGGGTGAAAATCCTGGCATTGGGAGTGATGTTGGTAACAATGAGTGGCGAGGTACAGGGGTACCCGGCATTAACGGCGCATGAGTTAAGGTGGGAAGGTAAAAATAAACCGACATCCATTCATGCAACGAATGTGAATTCAGATGGGGAAATAGGGTCTGAACTGTTTGAGTTTCCAGTGAATAGCAAAATATATCATATATGGCTGATCGCGTATAGCCAGTGGTTTGCGGACATGTATGGGTACCCGAATGATTATGTAAGTTTATTGGTGGGGGAATTAACGATAGTTTAATCAATCATAATAGTGGCCCCGGTATTGGAGCCACCATGATTCATGGTCGTATTTAGCTGTCGGTTGTAAAGGGCTGTCGGTTGTTGTCAATAATTTTATAGCTGTTATTAAATAGATCGTATTGAAGGTATCCAATTTGCTCGCCACTACTATTTAACAATTCAGTTTCAATGGCACCATTTGTAATATCTTGATTGGTACTATGATTCCAAACAAAGGACGTGGATTTCTTTTTAAAGTTAGCGGTATATTGATAAACCGTATCATTATCGCTTACAGCTGTAACGATTACTGGGCATTCGTCAAATTTAACAGAGAACTCGGCCGATTCATCATCAATAAGTTTTCCTGTTTGGTTCACAATACAACGATCATTTCTAGTTCCCAATTGAATCGCGGGAAGTGTGCGGTCGGAGGTCAATGTGAATTTATTGACGGTGTTTTCATAGGTTATGTTTTCGTTCGTTATATTGTATATTTTGTAAACTAGGGTTGCCGAAGATTCAAATGATGAAGCATTATTTTTTTCTGAATCCGAAAAAACAAGTTGATCAACGGAATCGATGTCACCATAATATGCAAGCTTTCTGGTACCATCTTTAAAAAGAAAAAGACTTTTGAATTTAGCGTAAAACTTGTCCGTTGTTTTATCAAATCCATAATTATCATCATCATAAAATACACCCAAATTAAAATCACTCTCTTCAATTAAGTCATAATAATTTGAATTTAGGTTTTCGACACTGGAATCAAAAGTACTTAGGTTTACGGTTTTTCGGGTCGTGCAGTTTTGATCTGTGCCATTTTCAAAGCAGGAAAACTCAATGTAAAATTGTGGGGTTGAGGCTAAGCCGATGACAGATAAAAATCCAATAATAAATGCTATTTTTTTCATTTTTTTCTCCTATCGTTTAAGTCCGTTGGCTTTTAGAGATATTCCAGTGGCTGAACTGCCTGAAATATCTTGGTCATTTGTGGGTTTGGTACCACTTTTGGATAAGTTACTTAATGCACTTAACGCCGCTGATTCTGATTTTGATACATTAACTTTGGTATAGTTATTTTTTTTAGAGGCACAGCTCACGCAAAAAGCAAGAACTAATGCTAATAATAATGTGTGTTTCATTTGTTATTTCCTTCTTTTAGTTAATTTTTTAAAAAATTTATAAACTCCCCCATTAACCTGTGGG